>VGXJ01000175.1 GCA_016873375.1 Phycisphaerae bacterium | reverse complement strand
CCGGCAACATGACCGACATCGAACAGGAAGTGAAGATGGCTCAGGAATGGGAGCGCCGACTCGCCGAGCCCATCGCACGCAAGATGGGCATCTCGATGGTGGAATTCAAGGAGCGCAT
Source organism: Phycisphaerae bacterium (assembly GCA_016873375.1). Classification (GTDB taxonomy): domain Bacteria; phylum Planctomycetota; class Phycisphaerae; order Phycisphaerales; family SM1A02; genus SYIB01. The sequence goes on along the minus strand of VGXJ01000175.1, from coordinate 4,258 downwards.
GTACAAGGCCCGCAAGAACGGTGACTGGGATGAATTCGCCGACGTCGCCGTCAAGCTCAAGTGGATTGACCACGTCGTGAGCGAGATCCGCGAGGAAGGCATCCGCCGCAAGCCTGGCGATGCGCCAGCCGCCCCGATGTGGGGCATGTTCGGCGTGAGCATGAAGCAGGATGAGCAAGGCCGGCCCTACATGAGCCTGCCGCCGCTCGATCCGTACGACTGCTACTTCATGGTGAACCCGCGAGGCTTCTACCGCATCGACGGCCGCTGATTCCATTCCAGCCTTGAACGAACGCAGGGCGGCACCGCAAGGTGCCGCCCTGCTGCGTTGGGGCAACGTGGCTCAGAGCACCAGGTTGACCATGCGGCCAGGCACCACGATGACCTTGCGCGGCGACTTGCCCGCCAAGTGAGGCAGCACGTCGGGATGGCCTAGGGCGATCGACTCGACCTGTGCCGCATCGGCCTTCGTCGGCACCATGATCCTGGCGCGGACCTTCCCCATGACCTGCACGGCGATCTCGATCTCGTCATCGACGAGCATCGAGGGGTCGGCGATGGGCCACGGTGCGTGGACGACCAGGCCCGATCCACCCAGCTTGGCCCAGAGTTCCTCGGCGGCGTGCGGCGCGAACGGCGCCAAGAGGCGCACGAAGCGCTCAAGCTGCGCGTGGGTCAGCCCGCCATCGGCCGGATCCTTCATCTCCTGCGGCCGCGTGGCGGCATTCACGAACTCGATCATCGACGCGATCGCAGTGTTGAACGCCAGTCGATCGATGTCGCCGGTCACCTTGTGCACGGTCCGGTGCAGCAGGCGCTCGATGGCAGGATCCGCCTGACGCGCCAGGAGCAAGCCGCCGGTGCGCTCATCGACTGCAAGACGCCACGCCCGCGCCAGGAACCGATGCACGCCTGCGATGTCGCGCGTGTTCCAGGGCTTGCTCGCTTCGAGCGGCCCCATCGACATCTCGTACAGCCGGAACGTGTCGGCCCCGTACTCGGCGATCACGTCGTCAGGATTGATGACGTTGCGGAGGCTCTTGGACATCTTGGCGATCACCTGCGTGACCGGCCCGCCGCCACGCTCGTGATGCGCACCGTCCCGCTCCTCGACCTGATCGACAGCAACGAGGCTTCCGTCTGCACGCTGATAGGCGTAGGCCGTGAGCATTCCCTGATGGAACAGCCTGCCGAAGGGTTCAGGCGTGCCCACATGGCCGAGATCGAAGAGCACCTTGTGCCAGAACCTCGCGTACAGCAGATGCAGCACGGCATGCTCGGCCCCGCCCACATAGAGATCGACGCCGCCCGCATGCAGGCTCCCGTTGCTGCGCTGGCTCTGGAGCCAGTAACGCTCAGCTTCGTTCGACAGCATGCGCGATCCGTTGGCCGGATCGCAGTAGCGCAGGTAGTACCAGCATGAACCCGCCCAGCCGGGCATGGTGTTCGTCTCGCGACGGACCGGCGTAGACGGCGGCAAGATCGAGGGATCGACGCCTGCCTCGCCCGCCGTCGTGTTCACCCACTCGGTCGCCTTGCCCAGCGGCGGCACCGGCATGTCACTCTCGATGGGCTTGTAGTCCGCGAGTTCAGGCAGCAGCACGGGCAACGCACGCTCGGACACCGGATAGTGGCGGCCGGAAGCGTCGTAGACGATCGGGAACGGCTCGCCCCAGTAGCGCTGCCGGCTGAAGAGCCAGTCACGCAACTTGTAGTTGACGCGACGCGCGCCACGGCCAGTCGTCATGAGCCACTCGATGATCGCAGCCTTGGCACGCGCCGTGTCAAGGCCGTCGATCGAGAGTCGCTGGCCACTGCTGTTGCAGGCAACGCCGTGGCCGCTCGTGGCGGCAGTGCCATCGAAGGCTACGCCGGGGATCTCGACCACTTGGCGGATGGGGAGGCCGAACGTGCGTGCAAAGTCGAAGTCTCGTTCATCGTGGGCGGGCACCGCCATGATCGCGCCCGTGCCGTACCCCATGAGCACATAGTCGGCGGTCCAGACCGGGATCAACTCACCCGTTGCGGGATTCACGGCCCGAAGTCCCGTGTCCACACCGGTCTTCTGCTTCGAATCGGACTGCCGATCGACATCGCTGCGGTTGGCGGACGCGGTCGCGTAGTCGCGCACTGCGGCAGCGCCACCGGACTTGACGGCCGTCTCGACGAGCGGGTGTTCGGGCGCGACCACCATGTAGGTCGCACCGAAGAGCGTGTCGGGGCGCGTGGTGAAGACGCGCAGCATGCCGAAGCCCGGAACCTCAAAGTCGATCTCGGCACCTTCGCTGCGGCCGATCCACTCGGCCTGCATCGTGCGCGTGCTGTCGGGCCAGTCGACCAGATCCAGATCGGACAGCAGTCGCTCGGCGTAGGCCGTGATGCGGAACATCCACTGCCGCAGCGGCATGCGCAGCACGGGATAGCCGCCGCGCTCGCTCTTGCCGTCAATCACTTCCTCGTTGGCGAGCACCGTGCCGAGCTTCGGGCACCAGTTCACGGTCTGCTCGCCGAGATACGCCAGCCGATGTCGGTCGAGGTACGCCTGCCGCGCAGCGGCATCGAGCGTTGCCCAGGATTGCCCATCGGCCTGCCGGTGGCCCGATGCGAGTTCGGCCTCGAGCTCCACGATGGGCCGCGCGCGGCAGGCCTCGACGTCGTACCACGCGCCGTAGCACTGCAGCCAGATCCACTGGGTCCAGCGGTAGTACTGCGGATCGATCGTGGCGAACTCGCGCGACCAGTCGTAGCAGAAGCCGAACCGCTTGAGCTGGCGACGATAGGTGTCGATGGCCTTGCGCGTCGTCACTGCCGGGTGCACGCCGGTCTGCACTGCATACTGCTCCGCCGGAAGGCCGAAGGCATCCCACCCCATGGGATGCAGCACATTGAAGCCCTGCATCCGCCGCGCGCGGCAGATGATGTCCGTGGCGATGTAGCCCAGCGGATGGCCGACATGCAGACCCGCACCCGATGGGTAGGGAAACATGTCGAGGCAATAGAACTTCGGTCGATCTGCATCGAAACCCGGATCGCCCGGGTTCAGCGTGCGATAGGCCCCTGCATCGTCCCATGTGCGTTGCCAACGCTGCTCAAGCTCATTGGCCAGCGTTGCGCCGTAGCGGAAAGGGGTCTCGTTGCGTGACTCGTCCATGGGAGGGCGAAGCGTACCCGTGGAGTCTGTCCCGCTGGATCAGGCCACGAGCATCAGGCAGCGCAGATCAAGCGGCGGGGGTCAAGCGTTCCGGTCCGGCCTGCCGGTCAAGCGTGCCGACGCTGACCAACGATGCGTATGGCCTCGCCGACGAGATAGAAGCTGCCCGTCACGCAGATCAGGTCTTCGCGACCGACCGCACGCGTGGCAACCTCAAGGGCCTCCGACAGCGAACGCGCCACCTGGCTCATCTTGCCGCTGCGCTCGGCGAACATCCGTTGCAGTTCATTCGGATCGGCCGCTCGCGGCGTGCCCGCGGCTCGCGTGAAGATGACCTTGTCGGCACCGAGGTGAACCTTGTCGAGCAGGCCTGCCACGTCCTTGTCGCGGCAGCAGCCGAAGATGCAGACCATGCTGTCGTAGGGCACGTGTGCGCCGACGCAGCGCATGAGCGTGCCGACGCTCGCCGGATTGTGGGCGCCGTCCACGAGGATGCGGGGGCGCTCGGCAATCACCTCCATGCGACCGCGGATCTTCGTAGCCATGAGGCCAAGGCTGACCTTGTCGTCGGGGCACGCAAAGCCAGCCGACTTCAGCACATCGATCGCCGCCAGCGCCAGACCGCAGTTGGCCGCCTGGTGCTCGCCCGGCAGCGGCACCGGCAGGTGCTCAAGGCGCGTGGTGCGTGTGTAGAAGCAGACGCGCGTGTGCGCGCCGAGGTCAGGCGTGGTGCAGAAGCGGCTGCTGAACTCGATGTCCTTGTTGACGATCATCAGCGGCGCGCCGACCTGCGCGGCCACGTCGCGGAAGACGGCTTCGACCTCAGGCTGCGGCTCAAACGCCAGCGCAGGTACGCCAGACTTGAAGATGCCCGCCTTCTCACGGGCGATGCTCTTCACGTCCTTGCCGAGGATCCGGGTGTGGTCGAGGTCGATTGACGTCACAACCGAGACCAGCGGCGTAATGACATTGGTGCAATCCAGGCGGCCACCCAGGCCGACCTCGACGACAGCGATGTCCACGGCCTGCTCGGCGAAGTGCACAAACGAGAGTGCCGTCATGAGCTCGAAGAAGGTGGGCTCGAACGGGGGCTTGCCGGCAGCCTTG
>VGXJ01000174.1 GCA_016873375.1 Phycisphaerae bacterium | reverse complement strand
CGCCAACCCGGCACCTAGAGGCGACCGCCCGACGCGAGCAGCCCGCGGAGTTCCTGGCGCGATAACCACTTCAGCCGCGACGCTGCTCGGCCCAGGCACGGAGCCGCCGGCCCGCCTCGAGCATGGTGGCCTCCCGCTTGCAGAAGGCAAAGCGCAGGTAGCGGCGCTCGGCGTGCGCGGTGTCGTAGAACGCTGAGCAAGGAATGGCCGCCACGCCCGCCTCGCGGACCAGTGTGGTCGCAGCCTCGATGTCGTCGGTGAAGCCCCACGGCTCAACGCTCGCGAGCATGAAGTACGCGCCTTCAGGCCAAAGCGGATCGAGCCCGGCGCTCGAAAGCTCGCGGTGCATGATCGCGCGACGCGTGGTGTAGTCGCGGCGGAGTTCCGCGGCGTAGCCGTTGGGATCGCTCAAGGTGTCGATGGCGACCGCAGCCGCATGCACGAACGGCGTTGGTGCACAGAACGTCAGGAACTGGCGCGTCGCGCGCACGGCGGCGGTGAGCGGCGGCGGCGCAACCGCCCAGCCGAGGCGCCAACCCGTGGCCGAGAAGGTCTTGCCCATGCTGGTCACGATCACCGTGCGTTCGCGCATGCCCGGCAGGCTGGTGATCGATCGATGCGGCGCGGTGAAGCGAATCTCTTCGTAGACCTCGTCGCTCATCACGACCAGGTCGTGTGCGATGGCGAGCTCGGCCACGATGCGCAGCTCCTCATCCGTCGCGATGCGACCGGTCGGATTGTGCGGCGAATTCAGTAGGATGAGCTTGGTGCGTGGCGTGATGGCGCACGCGAGCGCCTCGCGCTCGATGCGAAAGCTGGGGGCCTGCATGGGGACGCGCACCGCCGTCGCACCCGCCATCGCCACCGCTGCCGCATATGAGTCGTAGCACGGGTCGAGCAGGATGACCTCGTCACCGATGCCGCACAGGCCGAGGATCGTGGCCGTGAGCGCCTCGCAGCAGCCCGCGCAGAGCGTGATTTCAGCCATGGGATCCGGCGCGAAACCATGCGTCGTGCGCATGCGTTCGCTGATGCGCTCGACGGTGTGCGGCAACCCCGCCGCGCGCGCGTACTGGCTGTGGCCGGCGGCGATCGCGTCGATGGCGGCCTGCTTCACGACCTCGGGCGCATCGAAGTCGGGGAACCCCTGCCCGAGGTTGACGGCCTTGTGCTCGGTGGCGAGCCGGCTCATGGTCGTGAAGATGCTCTCGCCAAAGGCGGCGAGCCGAGGATGGATCGTGTGCGGCATGGTGAGGCGTGCGCGCGCGAGCGCTTTGCGCGAAGATAGCCGTATGCCACCGCCCCCGGTCGCCAACCCAGCCCTCGATGTGCCGTTACTCATGCAGGATGAGCACATCTGTGTGGCGGCGAAGCCGGCTGGCATGCCCACGCAGCCAGGCGTGGGTCACCAACGCGACACGCTCATGAACGCGCTCTTTGCCCAGGATGGGCGCGCGCTCGAGCGTCTTGGGCACGACCGCGACTGGGGCCTCTTGCATCGGCTGGACCGCGAGACCAGCGGGTGCGTGATCGTGGCGCGCACGGCTGCGGCGTATGACGGGATCCGGCGGCAGTTCGAACGGCGAACGATCGACAAGACATATCTGGCCATCGTGCAGGGCCGGCTGCCCCGCAAGGACGGCTCATGCCGGCAGCCGCTGGCCGAAACGCTGCGCGGCGGCACGAAGGTCAGCGTGATCGCAACCGCCGGCGAGCCTGCGATCACGCATTGGACGACGCTGGCCGCCAAGGGCGAGCATGCGGTGCTCTCGATCTCGATCGAGACTGGTCGCCTGCACCAGATCCGCGCGCATCTCGCGTGGCTCGGTGCGCCGGTGCTCGGCGACCGTGTGTATCGAAGCCTCCTGCCACCCAACACGAGTGCCCTTCGGGACAAGGCGGTCACGCTCTTCCTGCACGCGCACTCGATCGCGTTCGATCACCCGGCGACGGGCAAGCGCGTGACGGTGACGATGCCCGTGCCGGAGCGATTCCGTGAGCGCGCGGACGAGCTCGTGGGATCAGGGTGGCTCGAACGAACTCCCCCCGCATCACGCCCCTAGGATCTCGTCATGCGTCGCAAGATCCTGGTCGCGCTGCTCGCGCCCATCCTGACACTCGTGGTCGGACTCGTGGCGCTCTGGAACTGGCCAGCAGGATTCGAATGGACCGTGCGGCGGCTTGGCGGCCTGGCGTTCGGCCTGTCCACGAGTTCGATCGTCGTGGGGGACCAGTCGTGGCCGGTGATGGAGCGGGCTGCCGATGGCAGCGCGCCGAACCTTCCCCCGCTGCTCCTGCTGCATGGCTTCGGGACCAGCAAGGAAGCGATGACGCTCGTGGCAGCGATGCGCCCGGAGCAGCGCGTGATCGCGCCGGATCTGCCGGGATTCGGGGACCACCCCCTGCCGGATGGCGTGACACCCGATGCAGCGTGGTATGTGGAGCAGGTCGATCTGCTCCGTGCGGCCATGGGCATTGAGCGAATGGATCTTGGTGGAACGAGCATGGGCGGTGCGCTGGCCACGGCCTATGCGATCGCACATCCTGATCGTGTGGAGCGGCTGGTCCTGCTCGCGCCCGCGGGCGTGAATCCGCCGGTTCGCAACGACTTCATGAAGCTCGCCGACACCGGCGCGAACCCGCTCGACATCCAGTCGCGTGATGATCTGGTGCGGATCATGGGGCTGGTGTTCAAGCGGCCGCCACCGGTGCCCGAGCCGTTGCTTGCAGCCATGGTCGAGCGTGCGCAGCGCTTGCGCCCCTCGACGCTGCGAATCGTGGCGGCGCTTCGGCCTTTCCTTGAGGGTGGCTTGGATGGCCAGCTCGGCGGCGTGCTCGCGCCGACACTCGTGCTCTACGGGGATGAGGACCGCGTGACCGATCCGAGCATGGCCCAAGTCTTCGGCGATGGGATCCGCTTGAGCACGGTGGTCGTGGTCCCCGATGCCGGGCATGTCCCCTTCTCTGATGCACCCGAGGCCGTCCGCGACGCGATGCAGTCTTTCCTTGATGCGCCACGCCCTGTGACGGATCGTCAGGGTAGGTAGCTCCACCGAACGATCACCACTGCCGAGGTCAGCGGGCTTGACTGACCTCGCTCGCAAGTTCGCTCAACCCTGGCTGCGCGCCGGCGCGTCAAGCGGGCTGCGCACGCGCAGCACCCCGCGGGATGCCTGCTCGACGACATGCGTGTAGATCATGGTGGTCTCCAGGTGCGAGTGTCCGAGCAGGGTCTGAATCGTGCGGATGTCGTAGCCGTCCTCCAGCAGATGGGTGGCGAAGCTGTGGCGCAGCGCATGGCTGGTGACCCGGCGGTCCACGCCTGCGGCAACTGCGGCGTGAGAGATCGCCTTCTGTACGGTCGACTCGTGCACATGCCATCGTCCGCGCCTGCCCGAGACGGGGTCGATGCTCAAGCCATCTGCGTGGAACAGGTACTGCCACGCCAGGCTCCACGCGGCTCTCGGTGCCTTGCGCTCAAAGGCGAACGGCAGTTCCACCCAGCCCTCCCCCGCAGCACGATCATCGGCATGCAGGCGGCGGCGGGCCTCAATGCGTGATCGCAACGAGTCGACATGACGCTCGGGCAATGGGGTGATGCGGTCCTTGTCCCCCTTGCCGCGTCGCACGGTCAGTTGCAGGCGGTCAAGATCGATGTCCATCACGCGCACCGCGCACGCTTCGCCCACGCGCAGTCCAGCGCCATACATGAGCTCGGCGATCGGCCGGATCGGCGCCGACACGGCAGCGAGCACGGCGTGGACCTCGCGGCGGCTCAGGACGGTCGGCATGCGTCGCGATGGCTTAGCACGGACCGCATGGAACGAGCCCGGATCGATCTCAAGCACCTGCTTGTACAAAAAGACCAGAGCATTCAGCGCTTGGTTCTGTGTTGAGGCGGCAACCCGTCGGTTCACGGCCAAGTGTGAGAGAAAGCTCTCGATCTCGGCAGCACCCATCGAACGCGGGTGTCGCCAGCCGCTTGCAGTGTGGTGAAATCGCAGAAAGGCCATGATCCACGCCCAGTAGGTGCGCTCGGTGCGAAGCGAGTAGTGCTTTCGGCGAATGACGGCGACAAAGTCATCGCGTAGGGACATGCGGCGCGACCGTAGCGCACGACATCACCACCCAGAGCGATTCAGGCAGAAGTTCGTCGCATGTGCCGGCAGATTGTGGACGCGGCTGCGAGTGCGGCGCTGATGATTGCGCCAGAGTGCGCGAAGCGCACGCGCGTGCTTGCGGGAAGCCGGAGCCCAGTCGTGGCAGACCAGGCGCCTCTTGACTGTTCTGCCGAACGGATATCCTGACGCAGGCGGGCGGTTCTCGTGAAAACCGCACATTCACCTGTTCGGCTAAACAAAAATGTACTTTCTTCGATGGGCGTTC
>VGXJ01000173.1 GCA_016873375.1 Phycisphaerae bacterium | reverse complement strand
CTGGCGATCGTGCTGGTCACGTTGCTGGTGCTGTTCCTGCTGGTCTATCCGACCGCATGGGTGATCCTCGCCTCGTTTCGCACGCCCGAGACGATGTTCGTCGCCGGGCGCTGGGCGTTCACCCTCGACAATTACGCCAAGCTGCTGGCCACCGGCTTCTGGCGCAACATCGCCAACAGCCTGCTGCTCTGCCTCGTGAGCGTGCTGATCTCGACCGTGCTGGCGGTCAACGCCGCCTATGCCTTTTCGCGGCTGCGCTTCCCGGGCAAGCGCTCCCTCTTCGCCTCGGTGCTGTTCGGCCAGACCTTTCCCTGGATCGTCCTGGTGACACCGATCTTCATCCTATGCGCCCGGCTGGGGCTGCTCAACAATCCGGTCAGCATGATCTTCGTCTATGTCGCGGTCACGCTGCCCTTCTCGATCTATCTGCTGGTCGGCTATCTGCGCGCGGTACCGCGCAGCCTCGACGAGGCCGCGATCATCGACGGCGCGACGCAGCTGCAGATCGTCTGGCGGATCGTGCTGCCGATCATGCTGCCCGGCATCGTCGCCACCGCCACCTATGCCTTCCTGCTCTGCTGGTCGGAATATCTCTTCGCTTTGGCGCTGCTGACCCAGGATGAACTCAAGACCATGCCGCTCGCGCTCTACGCCTATTTCGGCGAGAACGTCACCGAATGGGGCAGCGTGATGGCGGCCTCGGCGCTGACCACGCTGCCGACGCTGCTGCTTTTCCTGCCGCTGCAGGCGCGCATGACCTCAGGCCTCGCGGCCGGTTCGGTCAAGCAGTGATCACCAGCCGGGCAGATGCCCGGCGCCGGTCACCATCAGATCCGCGCCGGCGATATAGGCGCCCGCCTCGGAACAGAGCAGCAGCGCCGCGCCGACCAGATCCTCGGGCGTGCCGGCGCGGCCGGTGGGCGAGGCCTTGGCTGCGATGCGCGTCCAGGCTTCGGCATCGGCGCGGCGCCAGCGATTGCGCTCGGTGGCGATCAGGCCCGGCGCGAGATTGTTGAGCGTCACGCCCTGCGCGGCATAGCTGCGTGCCAGGTTGAGGCAGAGATTCTTCTGCGCGTCCTTCAGCGCCGCATAGACCGCCAGTTCGGGCTCGGGCCGCATCTGGTTGATGGAGCCGATGGTCACGACGCGGCCCCAGCCGCGCGAGGCCATCGGCGGCAGCGCCGCCTGCAGCAGATCGATCGTCGCCTGGAAATTGATCGCCACCTGCCGCGCCACCTGCGCGGGCGTGATCGTAGCGAAGGCGCCGCGATACTGGATCGACGCGCCGATCACCAGGATGTCGACGCGGCCCAGCGCGGCGATCGCGCCCTCGACCACGGCGCGGCCGGCGCCGGGCTCGGCCAGGTCGCGCTCGAGGATCGTCACGCGCGCGCCGCGACCCGAACATTCCTGCGCGGTCTCGGCGGCGGCCTCGGGCCAGCCATAGGCCGCATCGGCGGCAGCGGCGTGATGCAGCGCGATATCCGCGCCATGCTCGGCGAAAGCCAGCGCCAGCGCCCGGCCGATCGACAGGCTGGCGCCGGTGATCAAGGCCACCCGCCCATCCATCGCGAAACGCTCCCGCATCCGATCCCCCTCTCTCGCTCTCGGCGCCCCGCCGGGAGCTTCACGTCCGCTGAGTCACCAAATGGAGCGTCTCGACGAACGGACGGGCGCTCACCGCCGCATCGCCAAGGAACGGATGGTCGTAGATGAAGACCAGACCCAGCAACAATCCAAGCCCCATCGCCTGCCCGCTCAACGCCAGAATCTTCTCCACCGACAGCTTTTCGAAGAACGCCAGAACTGCGAGCAGGAACAGCATCAGGATGATGGCGTTCCAGAAAAACGCCGAAAGCTGGTAATAGGAATTCAGTTGCAGGCGCTTCACCCTGTGATCGAACAGTTTCGTGAGCTTCTCCATGGTCATGCCATAGATCTGCGTCTCGTGCAGGTTCTTCGGCACGAACGAGAACATGCCGCGCGAAATCCTGTTCAGGTGCGCGTTGCTGGCGGGCGGCTTGGTCCCATCCACATTCGCCCGCCATTCCTCGGTGATGATCGACTGGGTGTACTGCACCACGCTGGCCCGGAGCGACAGAACAGGAGCAGGATTCCGGTGCTCGGTACCGAATAGATCGACAATATCCCCATCACACGCCCACGCCGTCTCTGCTGACCAATCCCGACCGCATGCCGCCAAGGCCCGCCCGAATCGGGACGAATGCCTGCGCCCGTCGAGATGCTCTGTGTGGCCAGCCAGATCCGACCGCGCCGCTAAACCTAGGATTGATCCGCCGGCGAATGCAATCCTGGCGGCGCGTCGTGTAGTTAGCTCGCGAGTTGTCCGGTTTTTGTAGCGCGCGATCTGTCCGGTATTGGAACTGCTCCAAAGGGGAGTGGCGATGGACCGGACGGAAGTGCTGCAAGGGCTGCGCAAGATGAGGTTCGAGAAGCTTCTGGAGCGTTGGCAACGGAGCGAGCTGAGCCAAGCTGAGGCTGCGGAGGCGCTTGGGATGAGCGAGCGGTCGTTTCGCCCGCTGGGATAGCGTCCGTCAACGTGGTGGAAAGTGTTGATGGGCTTGAGGTGGCCACGGCTCAGGCGGCTTTGGGTGGGAGTTGGAGGGCTTCGTTGGTGAGTGGCGGGTTGAGCATCTCGCCCATGGCCTCGACGCCCATGTAGCGATGCTGCATCTGCCATTCGTCGTTGGCCTCGAGCAGGACGGCACCGATCAGGCGGATGATCGAGGCTTCGGAGGGAAAGATGCCGACGACATCGGCGCGGCGCTTCACCTCCTTGTTCAATCGTTCCAGCGGGTTCGTTGAGTGCAGCTTGGTCCTGTGCTGGGGCGGGAACGCCATGTAGGCCAGCACGTCGTCCTCGCTGTCGTCCATGAGCTTGCCGAGCTTCGGCCAGCGGGGGCGCAACTGGTCGGCGACATGGCGCCAAGTCTGCCGGGCGCTCTCCTGGTCGGGCTGCAGGAACGCCTGACGCAGCGCGGCGGCAGCCATGGACTGCTGGGCCTTGCCAACATGGGCGAGCGCGTTGCGCATCCAATGGACCCGGCAGCGTTGCCAGGTCGCGCCGAGCACGCGGACGATCGCCGCCTTCAGCCCTTCATGAGCATCGGAGACGACGAGCTTCACGCCCTTCAGGCCCCGCCTCACCAGGCTCTTGAGGAAAGTCGCCCAGAAGGTCTCAGCCTCGGAGGGGCCGATGTGCAGACCGACGATCTCGCGCCGTCCCTCGGCATCGCAGGCGACAGCGATTATGGCAGCAACCGAGACGATCCGGCCGCCCTCGCGCTGGCGGAGGTAGGTGGCATCAAGCCAGAGATACGGCCAGTCGCCGGACAGCGGCCGGTCGAGGAAGGCGCCGACGCGCTCGTCGATGTCCTTGCACAGCTTCGAGACGGTGGACTTCGAGATGCCGGACAGCCCCATGGCCTGGACCAGGTCGTCAACGCGCCGCGTCGAGACCCCACCGATCCAGGCTTCCTGGATCACCGCCACCAGGGCCTTCTCGGAGGTTTTGCGGGGCTCCAGGAAGGGCGGGAAGTAGCTGCCCTGCCGGAGCTTCGGGATGCGCAACTGCAGGGCGCCGAGGCGCGTATCCAGCGTGCGGTCACGGAAGCCGTTGCGGTAGTTCAGCCGCTCGCCGGTGCGCTCGTGCCGCCCGGCGCCGATCAGGCCCTCCACATCGGCCTCCATCAGCATCTGCAGCACCGCCTCGGCAACGCTGCGAAGGAAGTCACCATCTCCTGCTTTCGTCAGCAGGTCCGCCAGTGGCAGTCTGTCCTCGGTCATCGGGTCCTCGGTCGGTCAGGGGTGGGAGCTTCGCAACTCCACCCTAGCCGCCAGGTCCGATGGCCACCCAAGCTCTACACCCCGGCCAGCGCCGGAATTTCCACCACCTCCGCGGACGCTACCGTAGATCTCGCTTGTCGCGTCGTCGAGCGTCACGATCAGATCGAGTTCGCGATCGCCGCCCTGTAGCCACGCGTAGCGAGAGCCGTCCTGGAACACAAGCATCCCCGGCAACGGCCGACGTGGTCGCTTCTTGCGATGCGCGCCACGACGTACGGCCGGCTTGACCAGCCCAGCCGCGTGCAGCGTCAGTTTGGTCACCGTGTAGCCCAGGCGGTAATTGTGTCGCTTCACAAGCTGCTCATGAAAGTGCTTCACGGTGTGGTCCGCGTAAACCTCGCGGAACAGCCGGCAAACCTCAGCCTTCGCCGACGCATCCATGCGTCGCGACGAAGGCCGACCAAGCCGACGATCGTGCAGACCTGCCTCCCCCTCCTCGAGCCAGCGCGTATGCCAGCGGCGAAACGACCGCTCGCTCATCCCAAGCGCCTCCGCAGCCTCAGCTTGGCTCAGATCGCTCCGTTGCCAACGCTCCAGAAGCTTCTCGAACCTCATCTTG
>VGXJ01000172.1 GCA_016873375.1 Phycisphaerae bacterium | reverse complement strand
CGTCCGTCCGCTCGAAGATCGACTCGTCGTCAAGCCCCTCGATGCCGAAACCAAGACCGCCAGCGGCCTCTTCCTTCCTGAAAGCGCCAAGGAGCGCCCCATGCAGGGCAAGGTCGTCTCGATCGGCCCGGGCAAGCTGCTCGACTCGGGCGAGCGCATGCAGCCCGGCGTGAAGAAGGGCGACACCGTCCTGTTCGGCAAGTATGCCGGCACCGAGGTCGAGATCAAGAACGTCAAGCACCTGATCATCCGCGAGAGCGAACTGCTCGGCGTGATCGAAGGCTGAACCAGCCGCAACCCAAAGGAACCAAGACATGGCACAGAAGCAGATGAAGTTCTCCTCCGCAGCGCACGCCGAGCTCAAGCAGGGCGTCGATGCGATCGCGCAGGCCGTCGCCGTCACCATGGGCCCGACCGGCCGCAATGTCGTCATCCAGAAGTCCTTCGGCAACCCGCACGTCACCAAGGACGGCGTGAGCGTGGCCAAGGAAGTCGACCTGCCCGGCCCCTTCCAGAACATGGGTGCCAAGCTCGTGCAGCAGGTAGCCAAGAAGACTGCCGATGTCGCGGGTGACGGCACGACTGCCGCCACCGTGCTGACGGCTGCCATCTTCAACGGCGGCCTCAAGTTCATCGCCAGCGGCGCCAACGCCGTGGCCGTGCAGCGTGGCATCAACTCGGCTGCCCGCGCCGCTGCCGATGCCATCACCGGCTCCGCCCAGAAGGTGCGCGGCAAGGCTGACCTGCAGAAGGTCGCCACCGTGAGCGCCAACCACGACACCGAAATCGGCAACCTGATTGCGGAGGCGATCGACAAGGTCGGCGCCGAAGGCGTCGTCGAGGTCGAGGAAGGCAAGTCAGCCAGCACCACGCTCGACTACGTCGAAGGCATGGCATTCGACAAGGGCTACCTCTCGCCCTACTTCATGACCGATCCGAAGAAGGCCGAGTGCGTGCTTGAGAACGCCCATGTGCTGGTCTACGAGAAGAAGATCTCGAACCTGCCCGACCTTCTGCCGCTTCTCAACAAGATCGCCACCGATGGCAAGCCCCTGCTGATCATCGCTGAGGAGGTCGAGAACGAGGCCCTGGCCGCACTCGTCGTCAACCGCCTGCGCGGCGTGCTCCAGGTCTGTGCGGTCAAGGCTCCCGGCTTCGGTGACCGCCGCAAGGCCATGCTCGGTGACATCGCCGTGCTGACCGGCGGCCAGTTCATCAGCGAGGACCTCGGCCGCAACCTGGCCGACATCACGCTGTCCGAACTCGGCAAGGCGCGCCGCATCGTGGTGACCAAGGATGACACCACCGTCGTCGAGGGCGCCGGCAAGAAGAAGGAACTCGAGGCCCGCGTGGCGCAGATTGATGCGCTCCTCGAGGCGAGCACCAGCGACTACGACCGCGAGAAGTTGCAGGAACGCAAGGCCAAGCTCACCGGCGGCGTGGCCATCATCTCCGTCGGCGCTCCCACCGAGATCGCCATGAAGGAGAAGAAGGACCGCGTCGACGACGCCCTGCACGCGACCCGTGCAGCCGCCAAGGAGGGCTATGTACCCGGTGGCGGCGTGGCGTTCCTGCGCGCGATCACCGCCGTGAAGGCAGCCCGCAAGAAGGCCGATGGTGACGAGGCCTTCGGCTTCGACATCGTGGCCGAAGCGCTGCGCGCGCCGAGCTGGCAGATCGCGACCAACGCCGGCCAGGACGGCGATGTCACCATCGAGAAGGTGCTCACCGGCCAGGGTGGCTACGGCTACAACGCCGGGACGGGCGAGTTCACCGACCTCGTGAAGAACGGCATCATCGATCCGTCGCTGGTCGCCACCACGGCGCTGCTCAACGCAGCAAGCGTGGCCGGCCTCATGCTGACGACCGATGTGCTGATCACGGAGCTCAAGGACGAAGCCACCCCAGTCGAAGGTGGCATCAACTGATGACGTGTGCGTCTCGGGGGGCCTGGGTCCACGTGGCCCCGGCCCCCCGTTTCAGTTCCATCGCCGCCGCCGAGGGCGGCTGAAGCGGAGCCACCATGGCCGTCGAACGCTGCTACTACGAGGTCCTCGGCGTCGAACGCACCGCCAACGGCGACGAAATCAAGCGTTCGTACCGGCGGCTCGCCATGAAGTGGCACCCCGATCGGAATCCAGGCGACGCCCAGGCGGAGGTCGAGTTCAAGGCCTGCGCCGAGGCGTACGAAGTCCTCGGCGATCCCGAGCGACGCGCCCGCTACGACCAGCACGGCCACGCGGGGCTCCGCGGCACGCCGGGCCACGACTTCAACCGGATGCGGCCGGACGACATCATGGACATGTTCGCCGAGCTCTTTGGCGGCGGTCGTCAACGCGCACGCCGTGGACCTGCACGCGGGTACGACCTTGAAGAGCAGGTCGAGATCGAACTGGCTGATGTGCTCACGGGCAAGGATGTGGAAGTCGCCTTCTCCCGGCTTGATGTCTGCGCCACCTGTGGCGGCAGTGGTGCCAAGCCCGGCACCAAGCCCAAGCAGTGCACCAACTGCGGCGGACGCGGCCAGGTCGAACAGATCGGTCTCGGCGGGCTGTTCCGCATGGTGAACACCTGCCCAGTCTGCCGCGGCCGCGGCACGGTCATCACCGACCGATGCGATGACTGCCGGGGGCAAGGCCGCATCAGCAAGCGACGAAGCCTCCGCGTGAAGATTCCCGCAGGCATCGACGATGGCCAGGTCATCCGCGTGACCGGCGAGGGCGAACCGCCGCCGCCGGAGGCGAGCCCCATGGGCCAGGGCGAACGCGGCGACCTGCATGTGGTCGTCCGGGTCAACGAGCACGAAGTCTTCACGCGCCATGCAAACGAACTCATCATGGCACGCGAACTCTCGCCCGCGCAGGCGGCGCTCGGTGCCACCCTTGAGATTCAGTCGCTCGACGGCCCCGTCGAAGTCGAGGTGCCCGCGGGCACGCAGCACGGCGAGCTGGTGCGTGTTCCGGAACGAGGTCTGCCGTCGCTTCGCTCGTCGCGGCGCGGTGACCTGGTGGTCGGCTTCACCATCCGTGTGCCGGACGAACTCACGGCGCGACAACGCGAGCTCTACACCGAACTCGCCTCGATCGAGGGCGATCCCGTGCATGAGGGTTCGCGCAGCGTCTGGGCCAAGATCAAGGACACCTTCACGGGATCATGAGCATGGACACCGCCGAACCCAAGCCTGACACCGCCCCCGACGAACCGATCGAGCCGACCATCGAGTCGCTGCAGGATGAGCTTGTGCGCAAGCATGATGCGTACCTGCGCGCGCTCGCTGAGTCGCAGAACATCCAGCGCCGCTCGATCGAGAACGAAGCCCGCGCGCGCCACTCAGGCATCGTGCAGGTTGCCAACTCGCTCGTGCCGGTGCTCGAGAACATGGACCTCGCGCTGGTGCAGGACCTGGCCTCGATGGAGCCGGCCAAGCTGGCCGCTGCCGTGACGATGCTGCGCACCGAACTGCTCAAGGCGATCGAGAAGCACGGCATCGTGCGAATCGATCCTGCACGCGGCGATGCCTTCGACCCCCACTGCCACCAGGCGGTGATGCAGCAACCTGCGGATGGCATCGCTCCCGGAAGCGTCGTCCAGTGCTTCCAGGCGGGCTACCGCCTCGGCGACCACATCCTGCGCAGCGCGAAGGTCGTGGTGAGCCCCTCGGAATGACGCATGCCGACCTATGAGTATGTCTGCAGTGCCTGTGGGCACGAGTTCGAGGCGTTCCAGTCGATCAAGGCCGATCCCATCCGCCTGTGCCCGCGTTGCGGCAAGCGCAAGGTCGCACGCAAGATCGGCATCGGCGGCGCTGTGATCTTCCGCGGCGGCGGCTTCTACGAGACCGACTACCGCAGCGCCGACTACGAACAGGCGAAGAAGGCCGATGGGGCGCCCGCAGCCGCTGCAACGACTGGCTCGGCGACCAGCAAGGATGCCGCCGACGGCAAGGGCGCCGCTGATGCAGCAGGAACCAAGGACTCGCCTGCCGGAGCCAAGGCTGCACCCACCTCCGGATCAACCGAGACCACTCAGCGCACCAAGGCCGATGCAAGCGAGCGCACGGGCGGCGAATCAACGGTTCCCTCTGAAGCTCGCGACGCATCGGAGCGCAAGGGTTCCTCGAATCGTGGCAAGAATCATGCGCGCGAGGGCCGTGGCGTCGGCAATGTGCTGCAGCTCGGACGATCCAAGGCAGCCAAGGCGGCAGCCAGGAAGTCCGCATCCGCATCAACGCGCCCCTCCACAGGCAAGCGCAAGAGCAAGGGCCGCTGAGCATCGGCCGGCCTTCGATCCTGCTTCAGGTAGCCTCACCTCATGGCCTTCAATTGGCGCGCGCGCATCCTTGAACACCTGGCGCACGCCGCCTACCGCCCGACCCGGCTGCGCGAACTCGAGCGCATGATCCGCGTGCCCGATGCGGAGTCGACTTCGTTCCGCGAGTCCATGCTCGGCTTGCAGGACGAAGGCGCCATCGAG
>VGXJ01000171.1 GCA_016873375.1 Phycisphaerae bacterium | reverse complement strand
GGAGGCACGGTCCGGAGAGTGGTCTGTGCTACCTTCCTGCCACGAGAAGGAACCCGCACATGCTGACCACCCTGCTTGCCTCGATCATCCTCACCCTGCCCGCGGGCCCCATGTCGTTCGCCCAAGATGCCGCCAAGCCCGTTGCACCCGAGGCCAAAGCCAAGCCTGAGCGCCTGATGGCCGGTATGGACGCTCCGCCGCTGGCGGTCCAGGAGTTCATCAAGGGCGACGCCATCGACGGCTTCAAGGAAGGCAAGGTCTATGTGGTCGAGTTCTGGTCGACCTGGTGCGGCCCGTGCATCCTCGCCTTCCCGCACCTCTCTGAACTTCAGAAGCAGTACGGCGACAAGGTGACCATCATCGGCGTCAACATCTGGGAGCGCCCCTACGACGACGGGACACTCGCCAAAGTCAAGGCGAAGGTCGAGGAACAAGGCGAGAAGATGTCCTACACGGTGGCCTATGACGGTCCCGAGAAGAAGTCCGACAAGGCGTGGATGGCTGCTGCCGGTCGCAACGGAATCCCAAGCGCCTTCATCGTCGATCAGAAGGGCAAAGTGGCCTGGATGGGCCACCCGATGCAGATGGACCCGGTGCTCGAGAAGGTCGTCGCTGGCGCGTGGAATGCCGACGAGGCCCGGAAGATGGACGAAGCAGCCGCCAAGGAGAACGAGTCCCGCATGGCCGTCCAGAGGGCCTCGCGGGACCTGCTGAAGGCGCGCGTCGCCGCGAAGGAGTCAGGCGACTGGTCGGGCTGGTCGAAGACCATCGACGGTCTGATCGAGTCGACCAAGGGCACGCCGTCCCAGATGCAGTTCCGGATGATGAAGTTCCAGATGCTCATCGGCGAGGCCAACATGCCCGAGCCGGGCTACGAACTCGGCGCGCAGCTCGTCGCTGACGGCAAGGGTGACGCGCAGCTGCTCAATGCAATCGCCTGGTTCGCGGTGCAGGACGACTCGGTCATGAAGCGCAACCTCGACTTCTGCCTCACGGCTGCAACTGCAGCCAACGAGGCGGCCAAGGGCGAGGACGGCGCGATCCTCGACACGCTCGCCCGCGTGTACTGGGAACGCGGCGAGAACGCCAAGGCGATCGAGCTCCAGGAGAAGGCCTTCAGCCTCTCCAAGGACACGCCCATGGCGAAGGAGATGCAGGACACGCTCGAGACCTACAAGAAGGGCAAGTGAGCGGCACTCACGCTCCAGTGCGATGAAGACACCTCGAAGCCCGGCCTCGCGCCGGGCTTCGTTGCTTCTTGGTTGCGTGCGGCAACGCACTTGCTTGTGAGCGCGCGCGCCAACCGGTGCAGATGGGCCCCGACGCCCGCGTCCTCAGCCTGCGACCTCGACCTCGCGCGACTCGTCCGCACTGCGATAGATCGCCTCGACCAGCGCCTGCACGCGGCGCCCCGCTGCTGCATCGGCATGCGGCTTGGCGCGACCTTCCGCGGCATCGATGAATTGTCGGTACTGCTCGTCCCACATCTGGCGCTCAGGATCCTCGGCCGCGAAGTGGGGCTTGAGGTCGACGAGGTGGCCCTCCTCCTCGGTGGCGATCGAGACTTCCTTGCCGAAGACCTGGAACGCAGCACCAGCCTTGGAGCCGATCACGCAGAGACCGTCCTTCAGGTGACCGTCGGGAATGTTCGCCGCCCAGGTCACATTCAGCTCGATGGTCAAGCCACCATCGCATCGCACCAGGGCGGTCGCGCTGTCTTCCACGTCGCATACGCCGTCATACTTCGGCGGGCCCGCCCACATCCAGGTGTAGGTGTAGCCCCGCATCGCCGCGCCGAGCCCGCGGCTGGTCGCACCACTCGCCCGCAGCAGTCGGGGCGACCCCGCCAGCCAGAGCGACAGGTCCAGCATGTGCACGCCAAGGTCAATCAACGGACCGCCGCCGGAGCGAGCCTTGGTGGTGAACCAGCCACCGAGCCCTGGGATGCCTCGGCGACGATAGAGCGCACACTTGATGTGCTCGATCCTGCCGAACCGGCCGGCATCGATGAACGCCTTGACGCAACGGGCTGCGGGGCTCCCTCGGCAGACGAAGCCGATCTGGAGTGCGGTCCTCGCGCGCACGGCCGCGGCAGCGATCTCGTCGCACTGCGCCACATCCATCGCCATGGGCTTCTCGAGCAGCACATGCTTGCCGGCGGCTATGGCCTTCATCGCGCACGGATGATGCTGGTCGTTGGGCACGCAGACCGCAACGGCTGCGATCTCCTTGATGGCCAGGAGGTCATCGATGCTCGCACAAGCGCGCGCACCATGCGCCGCTGCGAACTGCTCGGCGCGTTCGGGTCGGATGTCCCAGACCGCCACGATGGGAAGGCCCGCGCGGGTCGCTGCCTGCGCGTGCACGCCGCCGATCCCGCCGCAGCCGATGATGCCGATGCCGAAGGCCATGGTCGCTCCTTGCACGCTCCGTCAGGTGGAGCGGTCCTAGAATAGCCCCACCATGAGCAAGCAGCCCATCGTGATCGTCGGAGGCGGCATCGTCGGCCTCTCGACTGCGTACGAACTCAGCGAACGCGGTTACGACGTCATCGTGCTCGATCGCGAGATGATCCACGACAGCGCCTCGTGCGGAAACGCGGGCATGCTCTCGATCGGCCACCCCCCGCTCACGCGTCCAGGCGTGAGCGTGCGCGGACTGAAGTGGATGCTCGACCCGACGAGCCCGCTCTACATCCGACCGCGGCTCGATCCTGGCTTGATCTCCTGGCTGTGGAACTTCCACCAGCACTGCAACCAGGGCCACCTCAACCGCTGCATGGTCACGCTCTGCCAGATGGGCTGGCGTTCGCTCGAACGCTTCGAGCGCACGATCGATGCCGAAGCGATCGACTGCGGCTACCGGCGCACTGGCTGGCTCGATGTCGTCCTGCACGAGGAAAACATGGATGCAGCGGAGGCCGAGGCCGCCATGCTGGCTCCCCACGGCTTCACGCACGAGCGCCTTGACGGTGCGGCGCTGCGCACGATGAGTCCCTGCTTCACCGATGAGGTCGCCGGCGCCGTGCTCCACAAGGACAGCGCCAACATCGATCCTCGTGCCTACACCAAGGGCCTGGCCCGCGCACTCGAACGGCGCGGCGTGCGCGTGCTGACAGGTCCCGCCTGGGATGCGACGGGCTTGGAGCGCGACGGGACCGGTCGCGTCATCGGCGTCCTCTGCGCCAACGGCACCGTGGTCACCGGCTCGAATGTGGTGCTGGCGGCCGGCGTTTGGAGCACGGGCCTTGCGGCAGCCGTAGGCCTCGACCTGCCCATGCAAGGAGCGCGTGGCTACCACGTCCAACTCGATGGCATGCCGGCCGTGCCGGCCACCGCGTGCGTGCTCCATGAGACATTCATCGCCGTGACCCCCATGGGCGGCCGCCTGCGTCTGGCGGGGACGCTCGAGATCAGCCCCCTTGATGCGCCGCCGATGCCGCGTCGACTGGCCATGCTCGCCGACGGCGCGCGGGCGTACCTGCGGGGTCTTGATGCATCGCGTGCGAGCGAGCATTGGTCGGGCTGGCGCCCCTGCCTTGCCGATGGCATGCCCGCGATCGGTTGGGTCCCCGGTGCCGAGGGGCTCATGCTGGCCACGGGCCACGCCATGCTCGGCATGACGCTCGGCCCGGTGAGCGGCGAGCTCGTGGCCGACCTGATCGATGGGCACCGTCCGAGCATCGATTTGTCGATGGTCGATCCCGCTCGGTTGGCGGCTGCCGTGGCGTGAGCCGGATCGCTACGATTCGTCGCATGCGCTGCATCCCCGCTGTCCTCGTCGCTTGCCTGGCTGTTCTGCCTGCCTGCACCCGTGAACTCGAGGCCCGCAATCGCGAGCTCGTGACCGAGGTCGATGCCCTGCGCGGCGAGAACTCCGAGTCGCGCAGATCGATCGAGCGCATGACGGTGCAGCTGTCTGAGCGCGACAAGGCGCTGACCGAGGCCAACCGCACCGCGACCGAAGCCCGCGCCGCCGCCGAGGAATCCAAGGCCATCGCCGTGAAGGCTCAGGGCGATGCCGAGGAAGCCAAGCGTGCGGCCGCCGACGCGGACCGCCGGGCTGCAACCGCTGCGGCCGATGCCAACGCTGCCAAGGACCAGCGCGATGCTGCGCTCAAGCGCGTCGACGAGGTCACGTCCGAACTCTCCAAGACCAAGGGCGCCAGCGATTCCGTCGTCGCCGAACGCACGAAACTCGATGCTGACCTTGACCAGGCTCGCAAGGAAACTGTTTCGGCGCGCGAACAGCGCGACCGGGCCACCTTCGAGCGCGACGAGGCCATCAAGATCGCCGACGGCATGAAGACCGCCGAGCAGCCCGAGACCGAGGGCGGCACCGGGATCATCGCCATCGTCGGCGCGATCATCGGCGCCGTCGCCGTGCTGCTCTTCTCCTCGGCCCGCAAGGCCCTCGCAGGCGGCTGATGCTGCCGCTCCGACGCTGCATCCTCGCGGCTGCGGCGCTGCTGCTC
>VGXJ01000170.1 GCA_016873375.1 Phycisphaerae bacterium | reverse complement strand
GCCGAGACGCGGCGCTCACGGATGCCTGTGCGCTGCGCGATCCACTCATCGCTCGTATCGAGGATGCGCGCGAGGTCATGGTTGGTGAGGAGCGTGCCGGGAACGGCCGAGCCGGTGCCCGCGATCCGGACGCCGCAGGGCTGGATCATGCCTGTGCCGCCGTGCACGACGCGAAGCGCTTGACGAGCGTGTCGTTGATCCCCGCGGTGACGTACTGCTTGCAGCGCAGCACGGCGTTCATGATGGTGCGCGCCTGGCTCGAGCCGTGGCTGATGAGGCAGGTGCCGTTCACGCCCATGAGCGGCGCGCCGCCGTACTCGTGATAGTCGTACTTGGCGTAGAGGCTCTTGACGACCGGGTCGAGCCGGGCGGCGAGCGATGGATCGATCTCGAGCACCTCGGTGGCGAGGGCACGGAAGATGCCCGCCGAGAGGCCCTCGGCGAGCTTGATCATGACGTTGCCCACGACGCCGTTGGTGATCACCACATCGGCTTCGCCATCAAAGACGCCGCGGCCTTCCACGAACCCGATGAAGTTGAGGTTAGGAGTGTTTTCCAGCAGTTCCCTGGCTTCCTTCGCATCGGCGGTGCCCTTGTTGGCTTCGCCGCCCACATTCATGAGGGCCACGCGAGGCTGCTTGATGCCGAGGACATCGTGGGCATAGACATCGCCCATGACGCCGTACTGGGCCAGATGAGCAGGCTTGGGCTCGATGTTCGCGCCGACGTCAATGAGGACCACCGGGCCGGCAAAGGTCGGGATGGTGCAGGCGATGCCCGGGCGGATCACGCCGGGCAGGCGGCGCAGGTACATCTGGGCGCCGGCCACGCACGCGCCGGTGTTGCCTGCGCTGAGGATCGCATCGAGCCGTTTGGCATGCCCGGGCGCCCCCATCTTGCTCATGACCGTGATCGACGAGTCTTCCTTGTTGCGGATGCCGTCAACCGGCGACTCATCCATGGCAATCACCTGCGACGTGAACACGCACTCGATCCGCGGATCCTTGATGCCGCGCTCGCTGAGCGTGTCTTCGATGGCGCCGCGATCACCAAGCAGTACCAGCGTGTCGTCGTCGGCGAGGCGGGGAAGGGCCTGCAGCGCGCCCTTCAGGATCTCGTCGGGGGCGTTGTCGCCCCCCATGACGTCGACGCCGATGCGCATTTAGGCTTCCTGGCCGCCGAGCTTCAGCTGCAGGCCGGGGCGGACGTAGCCGCAGGCCATGCACGAGGCGTGCGGACGCTTGGCAGCGCCGCAGTTGGGGCACAGGGTGGTGTGCACGGGCTTGAGGGCCTGGTGCGCACGGCGACGGCGCTTGCGGCCGGGCGAGGTTCGGAAGGCGGGATTCATGGCTGGCTCCGTGGTCAGGGCGCGCACGACAGGGCGCGCTGTGTCGAGCGAAGCAGTCTAGGGGAACCGTGCCGCAAGTCAAGAAGATGGAGGGTCTTCCTATAACACGGAAGCGGACCGTTGCAGCGGAGCCGAGGCTTCGCTAGTCTTGTCGACCCTTCACTTCAAACGCCAATGCCGACCATCAATCAACTCGTTCGCAAGCCCCGCCGCTCTCCCGCCACCAAGTCCAAGGTGCGCGAACTTGCCGCCTGCCCGCAAAAGCGCGGCGTGTGCCTGCAGGTCAAGACGGTCAGCCCCAAGAAGCCGAACTCCGCGCTCCGCAAGGTGTGCCGTGTTCGCCTGAGCAACGGCCGTGAAGTCACCGCCTACATCGGCGGCGAAGGCCACAACCTCCAGGAACACTCGATCGTGCTCGTGCGCGGCGGCCGCGTGCGCGACCTTCCCGGCGTGCGCTACCACGTCGTGCGCGGTGCGCTCGACTGCCTCGGCGTCGATGGCCGCAAGAAGAGCCGCTCGTGCTACGGCGTGAAGAAGAAGGCCGCTGCGGCCAAGAAGTGATCGCGCAGCGGATGATGGAACACCTGCGGGCAACCGCAGGAGCAGCCCCGGGATCCTCCCGGGCCGTGCAGGCCGGTCGCCTGCGACAACCCCAGTAACGGTGCTCCCCAGTCCGGGCATGTCCAACGCCCGAGCATCGTGAAACCAACCGGGCCAATGGCCCAGAGGACCCAGAGATGGCACGTTTCACCGCCAGCGAGAAGCAACTGAAGCCCGATCCCCGCTACCAAGACCTGGTCGTGGCCAAGTTTGTCAACTGCATCATGGAAGACGGCAAGAAGGCCACCGCCATGCGCGTGGTCTATGACGCCTTCGATGTGATCCAGAGCCGCTTGGACAAGGACAAGTCGGAGAACATGCCCAAGACGGCGATCGAGGTCTTCCACCTCGCGCTGGAGAATGTGCGCCCGTCGGTCGAAGTGCGCTCCAAGCGCGTCGGCGGCGCCAACTACCAGGTGCCGATGCAGCTCTCGAAGCGACGCGCACAGAGCCTGGCCTTCCGCTGGATCATCGGTTCGGCGCGCGAGGAAAAGGGCAAGCCGATCGCCCAGCGCCTGAGCAAGGAAATCATGGATGCTGCCCGCAACGAGGGCAAGTCGGTGCAGACTCGCGAGAACACGCACAAGATGGCCGACGCCAACAAGGCGTTCGCCCACTTCGCGTGGTGATTCCAGGCCGGTCACGGCCATCCAACGACTTCAACGCAGGGCGAGCCTCACGGCTCGCCCTGTTTCGTTGGGAGATCAGCTTGATGGGCGCTCAGGCGGCCAGAACCAGCACGCCACCTGCACACAGGATGAAGTAGGGCACCAGCGAGGCTGCACCTGCATAGTCCTTGGCCACGCGCTGCCCGAAGAAGAGCATCACGATGTTCAAGGTCGCCAGTTGCGCTCCGGCCATCGCCCACTGGCTGTCCCCGGAGAAGGCAATGCGCAGCACGCCGATCGCACAGAGCGCCCCCGCAGCGATTTCCATCACGGTCACGACGACCAGCATTGGCTTGACCTGGGCTTTGAGCGGCGACTTGGCGAAGTGCCCCTCAAGCCACGCAAGATTGCCCTGGAAGTCGATCACCTTGTCGATGCCTGACTGCAGGAACAGGATGCCGAGCATGGCGCTGGTCAGGAGCTGGAGCGAGACGAGAGGATCGAGGAGGTCGGTTGGCATGGCGAATGGAATCCTAGACTGAACGCCGATGGACCCGTCGCCCCAGACCTTGCTCACCCACACTTGCAATCCGCGCGGTCGACATGGATGACGGACTGCGACATGCCCGGCAGCGCTTGGTCGCCGGCTTTGGCGGAGGGGCCCAGGAGCGCCTGCGCAATTCCAGCGTCCTGATCGCAGGATGTGGTGCGCTGGGGTGTTCCATCGCTGACCAACTCGTGCGTGCCGGGGTCGGCAGGGTGGTGATCGTGGACCGCGATGTGGTGGAGCCAAGCAATCTGCAGCGGCAATGCCTGTTCACGACGGCGGATGTCGGCGTGCCCAAGGCACTCGCCGCCCGAGCACGGCTCGAAGCCATCGATCCGTCGGCGCGCATCGAGGCGTGGGCTGACTCGATCGATCGCGAGTCGATCGAGGACTACGTCGACGGCATCGATCTGGCGTTCGACGGCTTCGATGCCATGGAGCCTCGATACCTGCTGAACGACGTGTGCGTGCGCGATGGCGTTCCGTGGGTCTACTGCGCGGCGATCGCCACGCAGGCGCGCGCGATGCTCGTGCGGCCAGGTGGTCCGTGCCTTCGATGCGTGTGGCCCGACGCACCGCCGGCCGGCGCGCTTGGCACCTGCGATACCGCGGGAGTGCTCGGATCGACGGTCGCCATCGCGGCGGGAGCGAGCGTGGCGCTCGGGCTGCCGATCCTGGCCGGTGCCGAGCCGAGCGCGCCAACGCTCGTCAGCGTCGACACGGCAGCTGGATCGTGGCGCACGATCGCGGTCGCGAAGGATCCTGCGTGCGCGTGCTGCGGTGCTGGCCGTTTCGAGTGGCTCGATGGCGACGCTGGATCGGGAGCGGCGGTCCTGTGCGGACGCAACGCGGTGCAGATCCGGCCGGCGGTCGAGTCGATCCTGGATGAAGCGGGGTGGCTGGCGCGACTCGCCCATGCCGGATCGTTCACGGTCGGTCAAGGCTTGGTGCGTGGATCGATCGATCCTTCGCTGTCGAGCGGCTTGGCGCTTGACCTCACGGTCTTCATCGATGGCAGGGCCGTGGTGCACGGCACCAGCGATCCGGTGATTGCTGCGGCAGTCTGTGCGCGCGTACTCGGCGGCTGATCGACACGAGGGATCGGTCGGTACGATCCCGCGATCATGGGACTCTTTGCCAGTTGCATCGCTCACGACTGCCTTGCCACCGTCGGCTACGCCGACAAGCTCTGCCAGGGGATCCCTGCCGAATCGTTCGCCCGCATGCCCTTCAAGGACATGAACAGTGCGGCCTTCAACATCGGTCACCTGAGCATCTACCCCGCGCGCATGGTGACCCTGATCGGTCACGAGGGCGCGATCTCGAATCCGGCGGGGTGGGAGGACCTCTTCAAGAACGGCACGCCCTGCGTCGACGCAGGGACCTACCCGTCGAAGG
>VGXJ01000169.1 GCA_016873375.1 Phycisphaerae bacterium | reverse complement strand
CCGTCGTTCGCCTTGAGGCGCTCGATGGCAGGGTTGGTCACGCGTGCGACGTAGCGCAGGCGGGTCTTGGTGTTGAGTTCCTCGAGCATCTGGTAGCTCGTGGGCTGGCGGTGCAGCCGCGAGACCCTGCTGTTGGGATCGTTCAGGTCGCCGAAGACGATCGCGCCGCTCGGGCAGGCCTGCTGGCAAGCCGTCACGATCGCGCCGTCGGCGACCTTCCAGTCGGGGCTTCCGGCCGAGCCGCCCTTGCGGGCCCACTCGTTCTTCGCCTCGATGCGCGCGCGGCTGATGCGCTGCACGCAGAAGGTGCACTTCTCCATCACGCCGCGGATGCGAACGGTGACATCAGGATTGAACTGCAGCTGCAGCCAGCGGTCGGGGCCCTCGCTGATGTAGTACTCAGGCTGCGTCTTCAGCAGGCCTTCCTCGCGGTCTGGCGTGCGCTTGTGGTAGTTGAAGAAGTTGAAACGGCGCACCTTGTAGGGGCAGTTGTTGCTGCAGTAGCGGGTGCCGATGCAGCGGTTGTAGACCATCGAGTTCAGGCCGTCCTCGTCGTGCACCGTCGCCGCCACCGGGCAAACCTGCTCGCACGGCGCGTTCTCGCACTGCATGCAGGTGACCGGCTGCACGGCGAAGCCCGTGGGCGAGCCCTGCGGACCCTTGAAGTAGCGGTCGATGCGCATCCAGTGCATCTCGCGGCCGCGCTTCACCATCGCCTTGCCGACGATGGGGATGTTGTTCTCGGCTTGGCAGGCGGTGATGCAGGCGCTGCACCCGGTGCAGGTGCCCAGGTCGACGCTCATCGCCCAGCGGAACTTGGCGCCGTCGAGGTTTGACTCTTCCCACAGCGAGAGGCGGTGCACGACGTGCACGCGGTGCTTGGCGAAATCGGGGTGATCGCGATACTCGTCCAAGGTCGCTTCGCGCACGAGGCCGCCAAGGCGCTCGGCCACGCCATCGGCGGGCACATTGGGCTTGAGCGCGGAGACGGTGGCGTCGAACGGATTGATCGCGCCGTGGTCTTGCGTGTGGGCGAACTCGTACGAACCTGGCTCCTTCGTGAACGTGCAGGCGCTGCTGAAGGCACCCGGAACCATGACGGCGTAGCCATCGAAGCCGCATCCCTCGGCGAGCCGGCCCGCGGCTGCGCCACGGCCGTAGCCCAGCGCCAGCGAGGCGCAACCGTCGGCATGGCCGGGCAGGACCCAGGCGGCGGCAACGACCGAGCCCGACGGGGTGGTCACGCGCACCATGCTGCCGGCCTTGATGCCCATGCGCAGTGCCATCGGTGGCGACACGAGCAGCGCGTTGTCCCAGGTGATCTTGGTCACGACATCCGGCAGTTCCTGCATCCATCCGAGGTTGGCGAACCGACCGTCGTGCACCTTCGAGTCGAAGAACAGCTCCAACTCCCCGTCAGACGCGATCGACACGGGCGCGGCCGCCACCTTGGCCGTGTCGACCGCGAGGGACGACTGGCTCTTGGCGTTCGTCCCCGGCCACCAGCCCTCGCTGAGTGCTGCGCGCCAGGCCACATCGAAGTCGGCACCGGCGAGCCCACTCTTGCGGGCATAGACCTGCCGCGTGAACTCGTAGCCCGTACGCGGTTCGTGGCCGGCCACGCGCAGCAGCAGTTCAACGGCCGACAAGCCGCCTGCTTCAGCGCCCATCATCGGCATGATCAGGGGTTGCTGGATCGACAGCGTTCCATCCCAGGCGGCGCCGTCGCCCCAGCACTCGAGCGGGTGCGCCGAGGCAATGACCCAGCCGTGGCCGCACGCGACCGATGATTCGTCGTTGCGGTACGCCAAGCGGACCACATTGGGGATCTTCGCGATGAGTCCCGCCACGCCGAGCGACGCAGGCGCGTCGTAGGCAGGGTTGCCGCCGAGCACGACCAGCGTGTCGATCGAGGCAGAGTCGCGGGCAAACTCAGCAATGCCGGGAGCAGGGGCAGACGCCGGGATGTAGGTGACCGTGGTGCCTGCACCGCCGAGCTTCTGGTTGATCGCAGCGGCGATCGCGTGGACCGCCGCGGGTTGCGTCGGGCCGGCGACGACGAGCGCCCTTCCCTTCGCATCCTGCAGATCCTTGATCATCGCCTCCGCAACCTTGGCGGCTTCGCCCTCAAGGCGCGCACTGCCGGCGGTGGCGCAGCCGGGCACGGCGCCCAATCGGTCGGCGACCATGGCGGCGATCGCCTGGACCTGCGACGGCACGACCGCGATGCGTTCGTCGGCGTTCATGCCGGTGAGGCTCAGTCGGCTCTCCACGCAGTAAAGACGGGTGAGCTGCTGCTGCTTCGGATCGGTTGAGTCCAGACGACGGCCCTTCGCGTAGTCGCCCGCAAACCGCACGCTGGCCGGGTGATCCGCCAGGAAATCGCTGCCGAACGAAACCACGACCTTGGCCTTGCCGAAATCAGGAAGCACTCTCTTGGAAGCACCGAATGCGATCGCGGTGCCAGCCTGCTCGTGCGTCAATGCTGCGGGCGCATGCACATAGATGCGCGCCTTGGGGAATGCCTTGCTGACAAGTTCGAGGGCGCGAGCGTGAACGTCGCCGCCGATTGCCTCGGAAAGGATCGCCAGACCTTCGCCCTGCTTGGCGCGAAGCGCATTCGCGTGCGTCGCCCACCAGCCATCGAACTGGGGCAGGCTCGAAGGAGCGCCCTTCTGCGTGGTCGAGCGGATTCGATCAGGGTCGTAGAGTTCCAGAATCCGCGCCTGCGTCATCGCCGACGAGCCGCCGCTGCCCGAGGGATGCCGCTCGTTGCCATCGAGCTTGATGGGGCGGCCTTCGTAGCTCGTGGCCATCAGCGGAACTGCGACGCCATCGACCTGCAGGCAGGTGGCGAACGCCACCGGGTGGCCCGCGATGCGATTTTCGGTGCCGCGGGCGGCTGGAACGATCTTGGTCTCAGGCCAACGAAGGCAGCCGCTGCTCGCGACGCCAGCGAGCGCGAAGCTCGCACCCATCACCTTGATGAACTGACGACGATCTTCCTCGGAGGCCTCGCTCGCACCCTCGGGGAACTCGCGGTCGAGGAAACTGCGGAACTCCGGTGTCTGCTGCAATTCCTCGACGCTGCGCCAGTGGGCGCGGCCCGTGGGGGCTGGCGCCGGGGGTGCCTCGGATGCTCGGGTTTCGCAGGCGGTCGTGGTCTTCTGGTCCATGTCTGGTCGACTCCTGGTGGTTCAAGGTGGACCGCAGCGTGCGGTCAGCGATGGCACGTCGAGCAGTTTTCGCTTGGATTGATGTGGTAAAGCTTCTTGAGCGCTTCGCGCTCCTCCGCCGTCATCTCGGTCCGCTGATCCCACGAGAGCTGGGTGATGCGGTCGAGCGGACGCAGGTTGTCGGTTGGGTTTCGGTGGCACTCGAGGCACCAGCCCATGCTCATGGGTGCGGCCTTCTGCACCACCTCCATCTGATCAACGCGACCATGGCACTCCACGCACGACACGCCACGGTTCACGTGTGCGCTGTGGTCGAAGTACGAGTAGTCCGGAAGATCGTGCACACGCGTCCAAAGCACCGAAAGACCGCTCGCGTAACTCTCGCGCACGGGCTTCAGCTTCGGGCTGTCCTTCTGAACCTGCGTGTGGCAGTTCATGCAGGTCTGCGTCGCCGGAACGCTTGCGTGCGCGGCACGGTCGACCGTCGTGTGGCAGTAGCGGCAATCGAGCCCGAGCTGGCCGACGTGCAGCGCGTGGCTATACGGGACCGGCTGCGTGGGCTTGTAGCCAACCTCAATCGTCTTGGGACTCCACGCGTAGGCGATGAGGAAGACGATGTAGAGTGGAGCGATCGCGCCGCCAACGGCCACCAACGGCAGAACGGCGTTCGACCAACGGGGGAACAGGAATCGGCTCATGAGTAGAACCTCTTTGTGAAAACTTTCACGAAGAGGATCGTATAGGGTAGAGTCCCCCGCTCGGAAGAGTCAAGGCAAGAGAAGCCTAAAGCACAATCCGTCAATTATTATAGGACTATATTGGGCTGATCAAGCCCTCGCCGTTAGCCTCGCCCCGTGATTGACACACACTGCCACCTGACCTTTCCCCAGTTCATCGACAGGGTCGACGAGGTCTTGGCCAGCGCGGTGTCTGCAGGGGTCAGCCAGGTCATCACGATCAGCACATCGAGCCCCGATACCGCCGCGTGCCAGAGGGTCGCAAACGCACACCCTTCGGTGTGGTTCTCGGCGGGCTTGCACCCCCTGCACTGCGATGATCCAAACGACTGGAGCCAGATGCGTGCCTGCGGCACCGACCCACGCTGCGTGGCCTGGGGCGAACTTGGCTTGGACCGGTTTCACAAGGATCCCCCCTTCGATCGGCAGCGCGAGGCCCTCGATGCCCACCTCGCGCACATCGCCCAGTGGACTGCCGAGGGGCTGTCCAAGCCGATCATCATCCACTGCCGCGATGCCTTCGACGATCTCATCCCGGTCTTGCAGGCCAGCGGCCTGCCCCCCGCGCGCTTCGTCTTCCACTGCTTCACTGCCGGGCCCCGGGAAATGCA
>VGXJ01000168.1 GCA_016873375.1 Phycisphaerae bacterium | reverse complement strand
TGCCCGCGTGCCAGGCGTGGCCTCGGTCGATCGCGCCGAGGATGGAAGCGTGCTCGCGCATGCCGCCGACCGCACCGAAGCCATCGACCTTCTCGCACCGCTCGCCGCCACGCGGCTCTTCAGCGGAGTGAGCCTCAAGCGACCGACGCTCGATGACATCTTCGTCGAGCTCGTCACCGCCCACGGCGGCCACGCCCGCCAGCCGGAGCCCGACCATGCCTGATGCACCACGCCACGCCGGCGCACCGCGCCGCGTGCTCGCGATCGCCTGGCGCGAGTTTCGGACCACGGTCCTGACCAAGGGATTCCTCTTCTCGGCGCTCGTCTTCCCGCTGCTCATGGTCGGCGTCTCGATGCTGCTGCCGATCCTGATGGCCACCAGCATCCAGCCCATGAAGGGTGCGATCCTCGTGGAGGCGCCGACCGCGGCGACCGACGCGATGCGCGCCGAACTCGAGCGCGCTGCCAAGGACCCCGCAACGGCCCTGCGTGAGCGCGTCGAGCGTGGGGAGGAGCCGGGACTCGACGATGCCACCACCGCCCTCACCCCGATCGAGTCGCCGATCGAACCGATCGCCGCAGACCAGATCGAGGCGGCCAAGGAGCGCGTGCGCAGCGGCGATGCGCTGGCCCTCGTGATCATCCCGCCTGCATCGCTCGATGCCCAATCGAAGGATCCGACCTACGAGCTCTTCGTCGCCACCAAGACGAGCCCCAAGCACACGTCGATCGTCAGCCGTTCCGTTCGCGAAGCGATCGTTCGACTGCGCGTACAGGCCTCGGGCGCCGACTACCAGCGCACGATGGACCTCCTCAAGCGCCCCGAGCCCAACATCCTGCGGCTGACCGATGATGGAACCGAGGCGAAGGAGCGCCTTGAAGGACGCATGCTCGTACCGGGCGCCTTCATGCTCCTGATGTGGATCACCACATTCACTGGCGCGAACTACCTGCTCACGAACACGATCGAGGAAAAGGGCAGCAAGGTCATCGAGGTCCTGCTCGCAGCGGTAAGCCCAATGGAACTGCTGGCAGGCAAGATCCTCGGCCAGCTCGGTTCGACCGCGGTCATGCTCGGCATGTACGGGCTCGCCGGTCTCGCAGGCCTGTCGGCGCTGGCGATGATGGACCTAGTGCCGATCTCGAGCCTCGTGCTGATGGTCGCGTTCGCGCTCACGGCCTACCTGATGATCGCGAGCATGCTCACCGCGGTCGGCAGCGCCGTCACCAACCTGCAGGAAGCCCAGGCGCTCGTCGGCCCGGTGATGCTCGTGCTCATCGTGCCGCTCATGCTCTGGCTGCCGATCAGCGAGAATCCCAACGGCGCCTTCGCGGTCGTGTGCTCCTTCCTGCCACCGATCAGCCCGTTCATCATGGTCCTGCGGGCCACCGGCACGACTGAGCCCGTGCCAGGCTGGCAGGTCGCGCTTTCGCTCGCCGTCAGTGCCGCATCGAGTGTGGCCTTCCTGTGGCTCGCCTCGCGGATCTTCCGTGTTGGCATCCTCATGCAGGGCAAGCCGCCGACCCCACGCGAACTTCTGCGCTGGGCGCGATACCGCTGATCCTCGACACGACACCTGCCACCGACACAAGCCGGTGCAGGGCATCACGCCGCCCCGACCGCGCCGCAACGGCACTTTCATAGACTCCTGCCATGAATCACCAGTCCCTGTGGGCTCCCTGGCGCATGGCGTACCTGCGCGGCCTCGATGAACGCGCGGGTGCCGAGCGCCTAGCCGGCGAGGAGTCGCCCCGCAACTTCCTCGCGGACTACTGGCAGCATCCCGCGCGCGACCGCGAGCACCACATCATCCACCGCAACGAGCACGGCATGGTCCTGCTCAACCGCTACCCGTACTCGAACGGCCACCTTCTGGTCGCACTCGGCGAACCCCGGCCCACGCTGCTCGACTATGCACCCGAGCAACGCGCCGAGCTTTGGAGGCTCGTCGATCTTGCCGCGCTGCTCGTGCGCCGCACGCTGAATCCGCAAGGACTCAACATCGGCGTGAACGAGGGCCGTGCCGCCGGCGCTGGCCTGCCCGAACACCTGCACGTGCACCTCGTCCCGCGCTGGTCGGGCGATGTCAACTTCATGGCCGCGATCGGCGGCCTGCGCATGATCCCCGACAGCCTCGATGCCGTGCACGAGGCCTACACGCGCACGCTGGCATCACTCGCCTGACCGCGAGCGGATGCGCTCGTTCTCCCACGGCCTCAGGTCCCGGCTGCGCGGACGCGCGCGCTGCACCCAGCTCCGCGCGCGCTCCTGCTGCGACCGTCGCGGAAAGGGGGCGCGGCATGCCTCGCCGAGCGAGTTCCGCAGCCTGCGAGGAAAGCTGGCGCGCAGTGCCAGTCAGTGACCACGACGTGACATCCGCGCCAGTTTCTGAGCAGGCGAGGACTGTCTGAGCGAACGAGGCATGCCGGCGCCCCAAAGAAGCGACGGCCGCAACGCAACGCGCCCGGTCCTCCGGGCGGCGCGGTGCGAGCACCAGGCCGAAGCCAAACCACCCTGAAGTTGCCCGAACCCTTCCGTGAGGTGGGTTCGCTGTCCGACGATCCCGGCCTTCCACTCGAGGGAGGCATGGCCTTCGTCGCGGAGCACAGCGATCCCTTGGGTTCGCGCATAGGTTCGAGCGCGTCGGGGATGGTCCGCCGCCCAGAGGACCGGGCGCGTGTCAATCGTAGCCCGGGCTTTGCGCATGTCCACGCGCAGCGCGGGAACGCCCTAGGATTTTCCCTCTGATGATCGCCGCACGACTGAGCATGCTCCAGCGCTTCCTGCTGGACGTGATCGGATCCTTCAATCCGAAGGACCTCACGCCGGCGATGCGGCGCAACTACGTGCACGAGCTGGTGTCGTGGTGCTTCCTGCCGTTCGCACTCGGTGCGATCGAGGGCGGCACGATGGGAGTGGTCGTCAAGAAGTCCTTTGACGGCACGGTCGAACCGTGGAAGCTCGACATGGCCGTCGCCGTCGTCACGGCCGCTCCGAATGTCGCGAACCTCTGCTCGTTCATCTGGGCCAGCCTTGCCCACGGACGCCGCAAGGTCCCGTTCATCGCGGCGCTCCAGCTGGCCACATGCCTGTGCGTCGGCCTCGTCGCACTCATTCCCATCAACGAAGGTGGGCTCCTTGCTCTGTGTGCGCTCGTGCTGGTCGCCCGCACCTGCTGGACCGGCGTCATCACCGTGCGCACCGCGGTCTGGCGGCACAACTGGCCAAAGGGCCGGCGTGCGAGCGTTGCCGGCAAGATGGCGACGATGCAGGCCGTGGTCCTTGCGCTCTGCGGCGCAGCCGTCGGCCAGGCGATGGACCTCGGGCCGCGCAACGCGATCATCCTCTTCCCGGCCTTGGCCGCGATCGGGCTCATCGGCAACGCGATCTACCGCAAGGTCACGCTGCTCAACGAAGACGAGATCGTCGCTTCCGAGCGTGCCGGCACCGACGAGGACGAGCGGCCCACGCTCGACCCGCGGCGGATCATCACCGTGCTGCGCGAGGATCCGCTCTACCGCAGCTTCATGCTGCACATGTTCGTGTTCGGGCTGGGCAACCTCATGCTCACGCAGCCGCAGGTCTCGCTCATGCAGGACGAGTTCGGGCTGACCTACCTCGAAGGCATCCTCGCCACCACGATCATCCCGACCGCCATCATGCCGCTCGCGATCCCGATGTGGTCGCGGCTCATGGACCGCTCGCACATCACCCGCTTCCGATCGATCCATGGCTGGTCGTTCGTCGCAGCTTCGGTGCTGCTCTGGCTGGCCGCACTCGTGCACAGCCTGCCGCTCTTCTACGCAGCCAGCGTGGCGCTCGGCATTGGCTTCGCCGGCGGGGTCCTCGCGTGGAACCTCGGCCACCACGACTTCGCACCCCCGCACCGCGACGCCGAATACATGGCGGTCCACGTCACGCTCAACGGCCTCCGGGGGCTCATGGCGCCCTTCATCGCGGCCCCGCTCTACGCCCTCATGCCGCCGGAGGGCCGTCACTGGGTCTTCGCGCTCTGCACCGTGGTCAACGTGGCGGGCATGGTGGGCTTCATCGCCCTCTCGCGACGCATCAGCGCGCTGCATCGGCCGAGCCCGGCGCAAGCGGCCTGAGGGCTCCCACGAATCTTCGTCCCTTTGGCGTTATCCGAGCCGCCCGCGTGCGCCCGCTCCGCTAGTCTCGCCGACCCGGCACTGGACGGTCCAGTTCCGGTTCGCAACCGCCGCGACTGCGGGAGGTTCGTCATGCACGGTGCATGACACCCGCACACGGCACCAAGGACCCCAACGACATCATGGTTGACCACAACCTCATCGCAGACCTCTCGCTCGACCTCAACGACCTGGAACTGGCACTCGGCCAGAGCTCCATGGCTTCCGTCCTCGAGCGTGGCGAGGTCAGCAAGTTCGAGACCAACAGCATCCTGAAAGGCAAGGTCGTCGGCATCAGCGGCGACTACGTCATCGTCGACGTCGGCCTGAAGAGCGAAGGACAGATCCAGAAGGCCGAGTTCGAGGAGAGTGGCGGCGTCTCGATC
>VGXJ01000167.1 GCA_016873375.1 Phycisphaerae bacterium | reverse complement strand
CTGATGGCGACGAGTTCAAATGCGCCCGGTGCCTTCACGATCGTGAGCTTTGACAGATCACCGCCTGCAGCCTCGAAGGCCTTGACCGCACCGCGCTCCAGCGCACTCGTGAGTTCCGAGTGATAGGTGCTCGTCACGATCACGATGCGCAGCGACCGGGCGTTGATGGCGGTGGAGGAAGCGGCGGGTTGCATGGGGCGAAGATGGTAGCCTCGTCACCATGCACGTAGCGCTGCGCCGCCTTGCCGCCGGGGTCCAGGCCGCGCGGGCCGGGTTGGCCTATGGGGCCATGGCCGAAGGATGGTTCGCCGTCGCCATCGCTCACCGTGCCGGCCGGCTCGAAGGCGACCTCACCGCGCTGCTGCTGGCCATGAGCGTGGTCTCGCTCGGGCTCTTCGTCTTCGGCGTCGCCATGAACGATGTGCTGGATCGCAAGCAGGATCGTGCCGTCATGACGGAGCGGCCGGGACGCTGGCTGCTCTCGGTGCAGTGGCTCGCCGCACTGGCGATGGTCAGTCTGCTCGCGGCACTCGGGGCCGCATCACAGTTCGGTCGCAGCGGCATGTTGTTGGCCGGGCTCGCCGCTGGGGGCATCGTGGCCTACAACGTGCTCGCCAAGTTCATCCCAGCCTTTGGATTCGTGAGCCTCGGTGCCATCGGTGCGCTCCACATGCTCGTGCCCGACCAGCATCCAGGTGTACTGCTGCCCTTCTGGTTCTCGATGACCTTCACCGCGATCGTGGCAGGGATCGTGCATCGGCTGCGGCAGAAGCGGCCGGTAGCGACGGTCCGCGGCATGCTCGTCGCCACGGCGCTGTGGGCAGCGTGGTCATCCGCGCTCATCTGGTGGATCGCGCCCCAGACCCGCGATCCGATGATCGGCTTCGACCATCCCCGCGAAGGGATCCTCGCCGCGATCATCCTGCTCATCGCCTTCGTCACGGTCTCTGTCGCCATGCGGCGCTCCACCAGCGGTTCGCCGCGCCAGGCTGACCGCTTTGCGCGACTGGCCACGCTCACGCAGGCCCTGATGCCCTCGGCATGGTTCCTGTGCATGGGTCGGCCCGGGGCCGCCGCGAGCTTCGCTGGGGCCGCTCTGGCGCTAGCGCTGGCCGACACCGGCGTGCGGACCGGCCTCCATCTGGCGCGACCACTCGATTACCAGCCTTGAACTACCATCGGCCCATGCGCCCTGCCCTCGTGCTCCTGCTCCCGCTGGCCCTCGGTCCGGTGGCCATGGCGCAGCAGGTTGACCTGGTGGTCAATGGCGAATCGCTTGCGGGGTTTGTGCTGCCAGTGGAGCCCGTCGAGGGTGGACTGACCATTTCTGCGGAGCGCCGCTGGGAGTGGACCTCGCTCGACACCAAGCGCCTCTGGCTCGAGGGTGACGTCTCGATCGATCTTGGCGACTACGCTTTCAGTGCCCCCGCTGCTGCGGTCTGGATCAATCGAATTCCCTCTGCCGGTGGGCTCATCACGCAGTACGCCGTCTACTTCCCCGTCGCCAGCGAGCCCACGCGCTATGCGGGAATGGGCGCAGGCGGCAAGGAGCTGCTGGTGACCGGGAGCACGCGCGGTGCCGTCGAGCTCACGACCGTGCTGACCGATCGCGGTGCACCGGCCGGCAAGCCCGAGCTGGGCAAGGGTGTCGCGCGCCTGCAGCGTCACCTTCGTACGATCGCCACGAGCGCACCGGTCCTTGAGCAGCTGCCTGACATCGATGTCACGCCCAAGCCGCCCGAGACCCCCATCGCCGTCGGTGCGCCGATCAAGGCCAGCACCGATGCAACGCCGCTGCCTCCAGTCACGATCCGCGCCGCCGACACCGGCACCGTGCCGATCATCGCCGGCTCGGCCACGGTGAGCTGGTTCGGCGGATCGATCACATTCGATGCCGCGACCGATTCGGTCACGATCGCCGGCGGCGTGCAGATCGATGCCACCGGCATGCAGACCGACGACGGCCCACGCGACCTGCAGCTTTCTGCCGAGAGCGGGGTGGTGTTCCTCGAGCCCGGAACGCTCGCAGCCTTGAAGGCCAAGGGCAAGGACGTCACCCCGGCAACCACGATCGGCGCGCTCGACATCGTTGGCATCTATCTCGAGGGAGATGTGGTCGCGACGGACCACCAGTACACGATCCGTTGCCGGCATGTGTACTACGACCTCGTGCGCAATAAGGCGTATGCCGCGGATGCGGTCCTGCGAACCGTGGACCGCAAGGGCATGCTCCTCGTGGCACGCGCCGCCGAGATGCAACAGGTTGCGGGCCGCCAGTGGCGCGTGGGCGAATCGACGCTGTCGAGCAGCGAATTCTTCGTTCCGCATCTGTCCGTAGGCGTCTCCCGCGCTACCGTCACGCAGACGGCCGCGGGCGATTCATTCGTCATCGCCGATGATGTGACCGGGCGGATCGGCCGCGTGCCGTTCTTCTGGATGCCCACGGTGCAGGGATCGCTTGACCGCATGCCGATCAAGGGGGTGCAGCTCGGCTATGGCGATCCTGAAGGAACGGTCTTCGGCGTGAAACTGGATCCCTTTGTTCTTCTGGGCCTCAAGCCCGAGCCAGGCCTCGATGCCACGCTCGAGGCCGGCGTGCAGTCGGAGTACGGCATCAATGCCGACCTTCGCATGAACGGTGATGCCGGCGGCGCGTGGAATGCGGACTTCTTCGGCGTCTACGACTTCGGCAACCCTGAACAGACCGCCAACAGTGGCTTCGTGGTGAGCCCGATCGAGTGGCGCGGCATGGTCACCGCCGATTGGGTGCTGCAGTCGTCGCCCGATGCCGACACCAAGTTCCAGCTCGGCGTGCAGAGTGATCCCACCCTGGTGAGCATCTTCCGGCCCGACGACTATCAGGAGCGTCGCCCCTACGAGACCGCTGTGTGGACGACCTCGTCGACCGACAACTCGATCTTCGACTTCGGCACATCGATCAGCGCGAACCACTGGGTCAGCACCATGTGGCAGCTGGCCAGCCGCCCATACACCACCGAGAAGTATCCCGAGCTCAACTACCGCCGCTTCGGCGATCGCATCTTCGGCAGCGCCGTGACCTGGTCCAGCGAGTACTCGGGTTCGCTGATGTCACTGAACATCCAGAACACTGACAGCGATGAGATCGGTGCAGATCCGGATGCGTTCAGTGCCAATCCACTCTTCACCGCCTCGCAGAACATCCGCGAGGCCTACGAGGGCGCCGGATACGACTCGGACATTCGCGGCCGCGTGGCGACCCGCCAGGAGTTCGCCCTGCCGCTCGATGTTGGTGATGCGCGCATCACGCCGTTCGCCTCAGGCAACGGTATCGGCTACTTCTTCAACGACTTCAACGACTATTCCGCCGAGTCGGACTCGTTCCGCGGCCTGCTGGCCGGCGGCGTCCGGGCAAGCACCACCTTCACCGCTTCCTACGACACCGTTCGCAGCCGCCTGCTCGACCTCGAGCGCCTGCGCCATGTCATCAAGCCCTACAGCACCGTGTGGTACGGCTGGGACTCGAACGATCTCACGAACTACCCGGTGTACGACCAGGAGTGGGAAGGCTGGTCAGGTGGTGCGGTCGCCCAAGCCGGCCTGGACCAGCGCCTGCAGACCATGCGCGGCGGCCCGGGCAATTGGCAGAGCGTGGACTGGGTGACCGTCGATGCAGGCATCGTTGTCGATGATCGCGGGAACGATCTGCAGCGCACCGAAACCCCGGGCGACACCTTCGGCCTCAAGAACTTCCAGAGCCCGATGCCGAGCTTCTACGCGTGGCGACCCGAGTACAGCCAGTGGGGCGATCACCTCTACGGCCAGGGAACCTGGGCACTTGGCGATGCATTGGGGCTCTACGGCATGATGACCTGGATGCTCGAGGACCGAGACGGCGAGGGCGAAGACCTTGCACAAGGTTCTGCTGGCTTCCGCATCACGCAGTCGCCTGCCGTGACCTGGTACACCGAGTACCGCTATGTCAACACCTTTGACGACACCGGGCTCTATCCCGATGACGAATTGCTGCAGGGCGGCGTGCAGTACCGGGTGAGCGAGAACTACAACATCGCGCTTGCGGGCCAGTACGACTTCCTCGCCGAGAGCTTCCGCAGCGCAACCGGCGCCCTCACGCGGCAGTTCCCCGACTTCGCGGTCACGATCAACGGCGGCTACGACCTGATCACCGACGCCTACACCTTCGGACTCGGTGTGTCGATCGGCGGCCAGAGCGTAGACCTCAGCTCAGCTTTGAACTCTGCCTTCGCCCAGAACTCGTCCCTGGGCGGCCGCTGAGCCTCCGGTCGGATCAAGGCACGGTGCGCGCGCCGGTGCAGCAGCGCTCAGCCCGGTTTCAGCCTTCGAAGAGTCCCCCGTCAGCCGGCCCCTTCCAAGTGGCGCCGACATGATCGCAGGCTGCCTTGGTCAATCGCCGCCCCTGTCGCGTCCGTGCCACGAATCCAAGCTGCAGGAGATATGGCTCGACCACGTCCTCGAGCGTGCCGGCATCCTCACCCATGCTCGCAGCGATCGCTTCGACGCCAGCGGGACCGCAGCCGTACACGCTCG
>VGXJ01000166.1 GCA_016873375.1 Phycisphaerae bacterium | reverse complement strand
GTCCTCACGGGTGAGCAGGTCCTTGAGTCGATCGAGGACTGGCCGATCGCGGACCTGGCTCCAGCGTGTTGCGCCATGCGCCCAATCCGACCACGCGAGCCTCAGGTCACTGTCGTCGTAGGTGGGGAGCGCACGATCAGGGAACCACTCGCGGACGCACCGGACACGCTCGATCCACTGCTTGGCGTCGTCGTCGAAGCGTTCGGGGACGAGTTCTCCCGACAGGACCATCGACGCGATCAGCTCACTCGCCCGTCCAAGGTCGCGCGGAGGCCGCACGGTGCGGGACAGCACGGCGTCGTCGAAGCGTTCCTCCTCGACTTCCTCGACGGCCAGGCTCGAGGATTCCCAGCGCTCTTCAACCGTTCGGACGAAGCGGTGCGGCAGCACCTCCCGCACCCAGGACTCGTCGAGCCCGATCGTCATCGAGAGCGTGGACTCCTGCACCTCCGTACCGCCGCCTTCACGCACATCAAGCGCCAGGAACGGGCCCGCACCACGAAGCGCACTTGATCGATCGATCGCCACCTTGCGCCGACCGGACAGGTAGGCCGTCGGCTTCTGCGCATCCGGACGCCAGGCCACCAGATCCGGGAATCCAGCGAGCATTGCGCGCGCGCATGCCGCATCATCGGTCGAGGACTGGTCGCCCGACGCCACGGCCTCGTGCAACTGCTGCGCCACACGCCGCGCCTCACGGGCAGCATCAGGATCGAGCAGCCCCAGACCATCACCGCGGGGATCCTCGAGCAGGCGCTCCCTGAGGACGACATCACCCGGACGGTCATGGGCCTGCAGCACGCGGGTCGGATCGACGCCCTCGCGCGCAAGCACATCGCGCCCCTCGACCATCGAGCACCATGTGGCGACCCTGCGTGCGCAACCCTGCCGTGCAGCTTCGACCATCGCGCGACCGATCCGCGGATGGGCCGGCACGCGAAGGATGGCCTGTCCCAGGCGAGTGATCGCCCCCTCGGCATCCAGCGCACCGACCGCGCGCAAGACGTCCATCGACCTCGTCACCATCTCGGCCTGCGGCTGATCCAGCCATGGGAAACGCTCGACATCGCGCTCGCCCATCGACGCCAGGTGCAGCAGCGGGCCCGCGAGCTCGACACGCCGCACCTCGGGAAGGTCGAAGGCTGCACGACGTGCATGTGACCGTTCACTCCAGAGCCGCAAGCACGATCCGGCCATCGTGCGCCCTGCACGGCCGGCACGCTGCTCCGCGCTCGCACGGCTGGTCTCCTCCAGCCGCAGAGCATTGAAGTTTCGGCGCGGATCGAATCGATGCATGCGCACGAGTCCGCTGTCGATCACGATGCCGATGCCTTCGATGGTCAGGCTGGTCTCAGCCACATTGGTGGCGACCACGACCTTGCGCTGGCCGCGGGGTGCGGGTACGAGCGCTCGGTCCTGCTCATCGGGCGTGAGCTGCCCATGCAGCGGAAGCACCAGGATCGATTCGCCGCGGCGCCGTGCGAACTGCGTCACGGCTTCGATCGTGCGGTCGATCTCCGACTTGCCGGGCATGAAAATCAGCACATCACCCTCGAGGCACTCGTCGAGCGCAAGGCCCAGGGCCGCCACCGCACGATCCGTGATCGACTCGCCTTGCCGTCCATCACCGAGGTGACGCACGACGACCGGGAACACGCGTCCCTCGCTGGTGAGCGGCTCGACGCCGAAGGCTTCACCGAGCCGATCGCGATCGAGCGTCGCACTCATCACGACCAGCTTCAGGTCCTGCCGCACACCGGCCTGCAACCGACGCACGAAACCGGCAGCCATGTCGGTGTGCAGCCCACGCTCATGGAACTCATCGAGCACCACGCAGCCCACGCCGCGCAAGGATGGATCCGACTGCAGTTGCCGCACGAAGAGCCCATCGGTCACGAACCGGATCCGCGTCGA
The DNA here is from genome assembly GCA_016873375.1 of Phycisphaerae bacterium. Classification (GTDB taxonomy): domain Bacteria; phylum Planctomycetota; class Phycisphaerae; order Phycisphaerales; family SM1A02; genus SYIB01. Next base: position 2,635 of record VGXJ01000166.1, on the reverse strand, counting down.
TGGGCCGCTCGCACGCTCAAAGCGCGTCTGGAACCCGACCAGTCCGCCCAGTTCGACGCCCATTTCCTGCGCCACGCGCCGCGCCACGCTTCGGGCAGCGAGCCGCCGCGGCTGCAGCACCACGACCTCGCCCTCGACGAGCGATCGCTCGAGCAGGATCTGCGGGACCTGCGTGGTCTTTCCGCTGCCGGTCTCGGCACTCAGCACGAGCGTGGCGTGCGCCCGCAGGCGCGCTTCGATCATGTCCGCCAGCCGTCGGACCGGCAGGCTGTCGCCCACATGGACCATCGTGGGACTCAGAAGACGCCCGACAGGTGCTTGCGCATGTCTTCGAGGAAGCGGCCGATCTGCCCCTGTTCTGCCGGGCTCGCCGTCGATTCGACTTCCTGCTGCCAGAAGTCCATGAACGCGACGGCGCCCTCGCCTTCGAGGTCCGGCATGCCATCGCGGCCCTCCGCCATGCGCTTGGTGCGGCGATCCTCGCTGCGCTTGACGTCGCCCTTGATCTTCTTCAGTCGATCGGCATCGCTCTCTTTGCCCTCATCGCCGCGGGTGACCATGCGCATGCGCCGCTCCCACTCGACCAGCCACTGGTCGAGGAACTTGGCGCGCTCTGCTGCCGGGAGCGCCAGGTAGCGCTTGCTCCCATCCGCCAGCACATCCTTCGCGAGCAAGCGCGCGTTCTTCGTCATCTGCTCGCGTGCCGGGCCGGTGACGCCGGCCATGAAGCCAGCCATGGCCGCGCTGTCGCCCGACTCCATGCCGCGGAACCTGCCAGCAAAGTCCATCATGAACTTCAGGCGTTCGTCGAGCGGGAGCTTGTTGAAGTCATCGAGCGCCAGATAGCCCAGCACATCATCGACCGGCGCATCGAAGATGCTCGGCGGCGGCTTCCAGCGCACGGCGAACCACCAATAGAGCGGCAGCGCCAGCAGCAGTGCAACGAGCGCGGCGATCGCGAGCGAACGCCACGCACGACGGTCATCGAATCCTGCAGGAAGAGTAATCATGCATCAGCCTCCATCATCCTCGGGAATGCCTTGGTCCATCGTGGCTTCGTCCACGCTGCCATCCAGGAAGACGCCGTTGCGCGGGCTGCGCGCACCCTTGAGGTGCCGGTCTTCGCTGTCGATGAGCAGTGGGATCTTCACGGCGCCGCCGTCGGCATTCACGAAGGGCTTTTCAAGGAATCGTGTCACCAAGCGCGCCTCGAGGTCGTTGCGCGTACGGTCGCGCTGCTCCTGCGGCGTGTTCGACGGCAAGGCCGCAAGCGCCTGGAAGACAGCAAGCTGGAACTGCGGCAGGTAGCGGATGAGCCCCGGCACATAGGTGTAGCTCGTCCCGGTCGCGAGCGAATCCTCGTTCGAATCGCTTGGGCAAAGCCAGATCGGACTGTCGATCTCGACATAGCCCTTGAGCGCCTTGGGCAGTCCACCCTCGGGACCCTCGGGGAGCACGACAGGAATGAACTCACACATGGGCAGCATGCCCTTGCGCACGTTCATCGCCGATTGCAGCCCGGTGAAGGCCTGCTTGAGGTTGCTGCGGCACTGGGCGCTTTCGCTCTCGGCACGGATCGACGAGAGCGCCGGCAGGAGGAGGCCGATCAGGATCACGATGATCCCGATGACCACGAGTACCTCGATGAGCGTGAAGGCCCTGCGCACAGATGGATCGTAGCCGTGACCTGCCGATCGGCCATGCGCAAAGCAGTGTGATTCCCCGTCGATCAGACCGAGAACATCGCCTCGACGAACTGGTCGGGATCGAACGGCTGGACATCCTCCGGGGTCTCGCCCGTTCCCACCAGCTTGACAGGCACGTCGATCGCATCGCGGATGGCCACCACCACGCCACCGCGCGCCGTGCCATCAAGCTTCGCTAGGAAGATTCCCGTCACATCCACGGCCTGCTTGAAGACCTGCGCCTGCTGGATGGCGTTCTGCCCGCTCGTGGCATCGAGCACGAGCAGCACCTCGTGCGGTGCATCGGGGATCTTGCGACGCACCACATCGCGGACCTTGGTCAGCTGGCGCATCAGGTGGTCCTGCGTATGCAGGCGGCCTGCCGTGTCGATGAGCAGCACGTCGACGCCGCGGCTCAGCGCCGCCTCGGCCGCGTCAAAGGCCACCGCGGCAGGATCGGCGTTTGCCCCACCGGCGACAACCTCGACCTCCAAGCGCTGACCCCATGTCTTGAGCTGCTCGACGGCACCTGCGCGGAAGGTGTCCGCTGCGCCAAGCAATACGGTCCGGCCGCTGTCGCGGATCGTCTTGGCGATCTTCGCCACGCTCGTCGTCTTGCCCGCGCCATTCACGCCCACGACCAAGATGACCGTGGGCTTGCTCGATGCGTACCGAAGCCCGGTCGGCGCTTCCTTCCACCGTGCCTTCAGCGTCTTCTTGAGGAACTCGAGCGCATCCTCGCCGCGCTCGACGCGGCCTGCGCGGTACTCCACGCGCAGGGCTTCCACGATCTCGCGCGCGGCCCGCACGCCGACATCGGCCGCAATCAGCCGCGACTCGAGCTCAGCGAGCACCTCCTCGCTCAGCGACTTCCCGTGCAGCAGCGTCTTCAGGCCGGATCCGAGCGTGGCCGCCGTCTTGGCAAGCCCCCGCTTGATGGCCTCGACGGC
>VGXJ01000165.1 GCA_016873375.1 Phycisphaerae bacterium | reverse complement strand
CACGTTCATGGCGCGGCCGATCGATGCGATGCTCGCACGGTTGCCTTGCGCATCACTACGCCGCGCGAGCTGGATGGCGTCGGAGCAACTGACGAGCTCAGTCACCTTGCCCTGGTCGAAGAGCAGCCTTTCGGTGCGGTCAGCCACCTCGGCACGCAGGGCCACGCGCGTCATGCGGTTCTTCGGGTCATCGATGAAGACCAGCGTGCGCTTCTCGGGAAGCTCGAAGACCGCAGGCTGCTTCGGCGGACCCTCGATGATGTAGGTCGCCGGGATGATGATGTTGCACGCCGCCGACAGGCACGGCATGGCCAGCGCGAGGATGGCAATCGAGCGACGCATCATCGGGCGCGATCCGGGTACTTGTCCTCAAGGTGGTCGTAGAAGAGCCAGCCGGCCTTCTCGACGAAGACCTTCTGCAGGCCAAGCTCCACGCTGCGCTCTGTGGCGCTCTCGCGGCCGAGGTTCTCGAGGTCTGGGAACTTACCCATGATGTTGAACTCGGAGGCGTAGGCATCGGGATCGAGGCCATCGTGCTCGACAATGCCCACGTTGGCCGCGGCGAGACCATCCCACAGCCATCGATTGCCGGGTGGATTCAGGCGGTACTCGTACAGATCAACCACCACGAGCCGTTCGACATCGAGTTCCTGTGCGATCTTGCCCAAGGGCATCGCAGGCCACGATGGATTCTGGTGCTGCCAGGCGAGCGCCACCGTCGGGTCGAGCACGCGCACGCCGTGCACGCTCTTGCGGATGGTGAACGCCAAGTTGAGGGCGATGTTCGCCATCGCCGTCGGATGCTCATAGGCGGTCTGCATGTCAACCTGCAGCAGCACGGCCACCGTACGGTTCTCGAGGCCGTCGTACTTCGCCAGGACCTCGACCTTCTTGAGCGACTCGATGTTGTCGCCGACGGCACTGGCCACGCCAAAGACCCAGCATCCCCCCAAAGGCAGGCACGCAAGGCAGAGGGTGACGATGGCCAAGGGTCGCAGCACGTTCAGGTCCATCCCTTCAGTCGAGCGGTCGTCAGGAGCCACGAGGCAAGGGCGATGGAGCCGATGGCCCACCACCCCGCTCGACCGGGGCTCCGGCAGAGCCAATAGCCTAGCCGACTCCCGGTGGCTGCTCCAAGCAAGCCAAGGATGGCCGTGGCAGTCGCCAGGACCGCCAGCAGGAACCCCATGGGCTGCGTGCGCAATGACGCGACGAGATCTCCGGCAGCCGCGTGCGCGAACGCGGTCGTCATGCCGCACGACGGGCAGGTGATGCCCATGGCCGTGGGCCAGGTGCATCTGGGCATGCCCAGCTGGACATGCGTGCCAAGGCCCGATGGATCGGCACGCAAGAACGCTGCGATGACCACGGGTGCTGCAGCCGCAAGCCCAATGACGAGCGAGGTGAACCGCTCGCCACGCGAGAGCCGTGCTTCGAGGATGGGCCGTGCAAGCGCCTCCATGCACGGACTGTAGCGCGAGCGCTCGCTAGCCTTGCGTCATGCTGCGACCGACCCGATGGTGCGATGGCCATCTTGATCTTGCATACCTCGCCCTGCATGGCCATGACCTCCTCGCCGAGGTGGCCGACCCTGCAGCGCGATGCATCAGCCTGCCGGCGCTGGCACGCGGCCGCGTGAGGACCGTGCTGGGCACGATCTTCACGGAACGCGGCGCCGAGGGCGCGGGAACGCCGTGGGGCTACGACGCGGATGATCCGCAGAGCGCATTCGAGGCCGGGGTGCGCCAGCTTGAGTGGTACGAGTCGATGGAGCGCACCGGACATCTGCGCATCGTCCGCACGGCTGCCGACCTCGATGCCGAGGCCCCCCTGCGCGTGGTCCTGCTCATGGAGGGCGCCGATCCGATCCGCAGCGCCGAGGACGTGGCGTGGTGGCATGCGCGTGGCATTCGAGTGGTCGGCTTGACCTGGGCGCTCGGCTCGCGACATGCCGGCGGCAATGCCGCGCATGGCGGGCTGACCACGCTTGGGCGTGACACCGTGGCCGCGCTCGATGCGCACCGCGTGCTCCACGACGCCAGCCATCTCGCGGACGCAGCACTGGACGATCTTCTGGCGTGTTCGCCGCGGACCATCGTGGCCAGCCACAGCAACTGCCGTGCCCTCACCGACGAGCGGCAGCGCCACCTGCGTGACGACCAGATCGCCGGGATCGCAGCACGCGGCGGCGTGATCGGGTTGAACCTCTACGGCTCATTCCTGGCCCACGGACGCGAGGCGACGCTCGCTGATGCGCTGGCGCATGTCGCGCGCGTGGCGTCGATCGCAGGGCGTGGTCGATGCTGCCTTGGCAGCGATCTCGACGGTGGCTTCACGCCGATGCAGGTTCCTGCGGGCGTGCGCGCTCCGGATCAGTTCGATGCGCTCGATGCCGGACTCGCCGGCGCGGGCTGGACGGACGCCGAACGCGAGAGCTTTGCCTGGGCGGCATGGGATCGCACGCTGCGCGCGACGTGCCTGGCGTGAGCGACTCGCTGTCGAGCGCTCTACGCACCAAGCGAGTCGTTCAGCCGCCCAGACCCGCGCTCTGCTCGTCATTGAGGTCGATGCGCCGGCGTTGGCCAGCTACTTCGACGCCCACGTGCAGCAGGATGCCCGAGCCGTGCAGCGGCACTGCCAGACGCGCTTCATCAAGCACGAGGTGATCGACCATCTCGGGGACCGAGACGTCCTTCAGGTCGACCACGGCTGAACTCAGCAACGACCAGTTCGAGGTGCACCAACTGCGGGCCACGCGCAAGTCGCGCGTGCTGGCATCGGTGCTCAGCAGATGCAATCGACCGTGCATGTCGATGGCCAGTTCGACGTGCGAGGCATTCGCCGGGCGAATGCGCAGGCCAACGAACTCGGGGAACCAGGCGAGCAGGCTGCTGCGCGGCGCATCGGTGCGTGCAGTGCGTTGGGCGGCGAGATCGGGATCGACGTAGGCAGGTGCAGTGGCCATGGCGGGCTCCTTGGACGGCGAGGTGACAGGTTGAGGGGGATCGATCGGAAGGTTGCCGGCAGGATGGATCGGCGCGGGTGCATCGAATCGAGATGCCACGGCGCGCAGCGCATCGCAGAGCTGCCCGGCGACCTCGGCAAAGTCAGCACGCGTGCGCGATCGAATCTCGGCCGTGACCACGCCATCAAGGCGATCGACGCGCTCGATCGAGCCGCACCATCGCACAGGCGTGGAGACTTGGCCATCCGCCCACTGGCTGAGCCCGCCCGCAGCGGCAGCCCCGACTTCCTGCGATGCGGCAACCGTCACCACATGCACGGGCCGTCCGGCCACCGGCACAGCCTCCAACTTCGATGAAAGCTCCTGCAGCTTCACGCGCGCCGCGGCCTTGGCGGCCTCGTCGCACCCCGTCAGCAGGACCAGCTCGGTCGAGGGGATCAGGCAATCGCTCGCGGCATAGCCATCAGGCAGCGACACGATCCATCGCCGGACCACGCGGCATGCATCGGGCAGTCCCTCCTCGGCCACGGCCACGGTACGGCCCTCTGCATGGAAGAGATCCACGCGCATGCGCTGGTCGTCGAACCGCACGAGACCGGTCGGGCCATCGGTCCGGGCCACTCGCTCGGCAAGCTGCGCGAGCCAGATGCCCGACATCGACGGCAAGTTTCCGCAGAGCGCAACAAGCACGGCCGCATCGGGAAGTCGAGGGGAAGTTCCCGCACCGATCTGCACGGCGGGCTCAGCAGCTCCCATGAAATGCGCGGCCAGGTCTTGGTAGGTCGATCGCGTGCTCATGGCTCGGTCTCCTGCGCAGCGGCTGCGGCATCGACCGCGCGCAGCGAGCGCATGCGCTCGACGACATCGAGCGCACGCGCACTGACCTGCGGAGCCTGTCGAGCGGAACCGGGCAAGGCCTCGCTGATCGCCTCGTATTCGGGCTCGGGGCTCTCATCCACGGCGCGGGCCGCGCGCTGCGCCCACGCTTCCTGCGTGCGCTGCACGCCTGGCACCGACTCGACCAGCCATCCGGCAAGCGCCTTGAACTCGTTGGCGGCATCGCTGGATGGGGCAAACTCGGTGATCGGCTGGCCGAACGAAACGGCTTCGCGCAGCACTTCGTGATGGCGGATCGCGCGCGGCGCGACGCGGCCGGGGAACTTCCGCTGCAGCGCCCCGAGAATGTCCGCACTCAGGTTGGTGCCATCACGGTGCATCGTCGGCAGGATGCGCAGCGTGACCGACCGCTCCATGCGCGCGACGGCCGCATCGAGCAGCGCGACCTGGCTCTCGGCACCCTTGAGCGCGAGGAATCCGGTCTCGACCGGCACGATGAGCTCATCGCAAGCGCGCACGGCATTGAACGTGAGCAATCCTGCGGTCGGCGGACAATCGATCAGGCACCAGTCGAAGCGTGGGGCCATGACATCGAGCAGCTTCGACAGCCGACGGTCACGATCGTTCGCGCGCAGCAGAGGACCGCTCGACTCGATGCGCGACATCCGCAGATGGCTCGGCGCGAGCCAGACGCCCTTGACCGGCTCCCAGAGCAAGCCCGACTGGACGAGCGGCGAGCCAGCCCCCTGCTCGAGCACATC
>VGXJ01000164.1 GCA_016873375.1 Phycisphaerae bacterium | reverse complement strand
CCTGAACTTCGGTGCGAGTTTGTGCAATCGTGAGGCAGGAGATGAGTTCTCTTCAAGAACCCCCCAAGGGATCGCTCGCTCGGAGCGACTGAGCGGTCCCTAGCCGCGCGTTCGCGCGGCAAGGACCCGAGGGAGCGCAAGGACGAGCGACACCCGGCAGCCGCGCGCTACCTTCTCGCCCATGCGCACCAGCGAGATCACCTACCACGATGGCAGCACCGAACTCCGAGGCTTCATGGCGGCACCGGATGTCGGCACCACGTTGCCCGTCGTCCTGGTCTTTCACGCCTGGCGCGGCCATGACGAGTTCGTGCGCGATGAGGCGCGCAAGCTTGCAGGCATGGGCTTCATCGGCTTCGCGGTCGACATGTACGGCACCGGCAAGCTCGGGATGACCAACGAGGAGTGCTCCGCGCTCATGACGCCATTCATGCAGGATCGCGCCTTGCTGAGGCGACGACTCGACGCGGCGTTCGCGGCTGCTCGCGCGATCGATGGCGTCGATGCCACGCGCATGGGGGCCATGGGATTCTGCTTCGGAGGGTTGTGCGTCCTCGATGCCGCTCGGCACGCTGCTGCGGGCCTGCGCGGCGTCGCCGCGTTCCACGCGCTCTTCACGCCGCCGCCAGCTGCGCCGAGCGCGCCGATCACGGCCAAGGTCCTCGCGCTCCACGGATACGACGACCCGATGGCCACACCCGATCAACTCGCGGCATTCGCTGCCGAGATGACTGCACGCAAGGCCGACTGGGAAGTCTGTGCGTACGGCGGTACGGTCCACGCCTTCACGAATCCGGAGGCCAACAACGCGGCATTCGGCACGGTCTACCAGCGGCGTGCCGACCAACGCTCACGCGAGCGGGCGCGCGACTTCTGGCGCGAGTGCTTTGCGTGATTGATCAGCGGCTCCCGGGAATCGGCGGGTCCAGCACCGGGCTGCGTCGGCGACTCGGCCTCACGCAGTCCGCGCTCAGAATCGGTGCGTCCAAAGCCAGACCGCTGCAGCGAACTCAATCTCGCTCAGTCCACCGTCCCAGTTCATGAGTGTCTTGGCAGTCCCCGCTCCTTCATAGAGCCGGCGATCGCGGCTCGTATAGAGCGTTTTCGCGGTGCCCGCGCCCTCGTACACGCGACCGTCCTTGATGGTGTAGAGCGTCTTGGCCGTGCCGGCCCCTTCGTATACACGACCATCGCGCACGGTGAGCAGGGTCTTCGCCGTTCCTGCGCCTTCGTAGACGCGGTCGCCACTGATGGTGAGCAGCGTCTTGCTGCTTCCGGCACCGTCGTAGAAGCGCTTGGACGAAAGATTGAAGAGCGTTTCAGCAGATCCAGCACCCTTTCGGAAGTGGATGGTCGACATCATGGGGCTACCAGCAAGGATCTGGCTGCACGGGAGAAGCAGAAGCAGCGCGATGAGCAGAGCGAACGAGATCCGGGATCGCATGCCCATACGGTACCCGCGGTGCCGGGCAGATCCACTGCTGAAGTCCGGTCCGAGGGCGTGCGGTGCATTCGAGGGCTCTGAAGAGCACCCACCGCGCGCCACCCGCCGGCTCACCAGCTCTTCTTTCCTCGGCGACCTTGCTTGAAGCCCTTCTTGTGGCCCTTGACCTTCTTCTTGCCGCCGCGGCCGCTGGTGAAGTCGCGGAAGCCGTCGCCACGCATGCTGGGCATGGCGCTTGCAGCGCTCTGCAGCGTGCTCGTGACCATGAGCTCCATGCGCCGTGCCGCAGTATCGATCGACATGATGCGTACGGTCACGCGGTCACCCACGCCGATGTGCGCGCCTGAGCGCTGTGACCGCAGACGACCGCTGGAGTCGTCGATCTCCCAGCGCTCGGCACGACCGCTGTTGGCCGAGAGCTCTGCGCTCTTGGCGAAGCCATCGACGAAATACTTCTCGAGCGTGATGAAGAGGCCGTTGCCGCCCGGTGACAGTCCAGTCACGGCCGCTGGCAGTTCGTCGCCCATATGGTGCTGCTCAAGGAACTGCAGCACCAGGAAGGTGCGCAGATCACGCTCGGCGCCCTCGGACTGCACTTCGGTCGAGCTGCAGTGCTGGCCAAACTCGATGAGCTTCTCCTCGGCGAGCACGCCTGGGTCACCCATGAGCCGCGCTGCGAGATCTCGCTTGCTGCGACCGCCAGGTGGATGCGCACCGTTGTCGGTCTCGGCGAGGTAGGCATCCATTGCACGGTGCACGAGCAGGTCGGGGTAGCGCCGGATCGGGCTCGTGAAGTGCGTGTAGTGCTCGCTGGCCAAGGCAAAGTGCCCGATCATCGCCGGGCTGTAGATCGCCTTGCTCATGCTGCGCAGCACGGCGTAGTGCACGCTGCGCTCGGCAGGGGTGCCGCGCGTCTGATCGAGGATCGACTGAAGATCCTGCCGCGTCGGCTCATCCGGCAGGCGGCGACCCACCGTGCGGGCAGCGAGCCTCAGCGCCGTGAATTCCGTCGTTGCCGGCTCGGGGTGCACGCGCCTGATGAGCGGCACCGTGATGTCAGCGAAGGTGCGCGCGAGGGCTTCGTTTGCCTCGACCATGAACATCTCGATCAGCGTGTGCGTGAAGGCGCCGTCTTCCGGGACGACATCGGCCACGCGTCCATCCTCGTCGAAGACCAAATCACTCTCCGGAAGGTTGAGCGTGACCATGCCAGCATCGAACCGGCGCTTGCGCAGCACCTTGGCCAGGCGATCGGATTGCTGCAGCGCCGCAATGAGCTCGGGTGGCCACACGGGCTCGGTCTTTGCATGGCGCGCCGCTTCGTCGAGGTCGCCGTCGATCACCGCCTGCGCCTCGAGGTAGGTCATGCGCTTGCGGCTGCGGATCACGCTGGCGGCAAGACGCGTTCCCGTGATGCGCCCCTTGGTATCCAGGTTCACGATGGCACTGCGCGTGAGTCGGGCCACGCCCTCCTGCAACGAGCAGACGCCGTTGGAGAGCGCCTCCGGCAGCATGGGCAGCACCCGCCGAGGCAGGTAGGTGCTGTTGCCACGGGCGGCTGCTTCCTTGTCAAGAGGCGATCCTGCATGCACGAAGTGCGCGACATCGGCGATGTGCACGCCGAGCGTCCACTCCTGCCGCTCCTCGTCCCAGGCGATCGAGATCGCGTCGTCGTAGTCGCGAGCGTCCGGCGGGTCGATCGTGAAGGTCAGCTCGTTCGTGAGGTCGAGACGGTCGGGCCAAGAGCCTGCTTCCTGCTCGGCGGCGAACTCGCGAGCGAGCCGCGCCGCCTGCTCGCTCACCTCATCGGGGAACGCCTCGCGCAGGCCGTACGACATGATGACGCTGCGCGTCTCGGCATCCGGCTGGCCGGCCTCGCCGAGCACCTCGACGATCGCGCCCTCGGCCCAGCGGTGCTCGGTGGGAAACCGGATCAGGTCGAAGACGACCTTCACGCCCGGCTTGCCGCCCTTGCTGTCGGCATCGCGCACGATGACCGGGCCATCGAGCTTGCGGCCATCGGGCCGCACGATCCACTGGCGCCCGTCCTTCTCGAGCGTGCCCGCAAAGCGCGTCTGCGCGCGCTCGAGTACCTCGACCACGCGGCCGCTCGGCCGGTCGGACTGCGACGGTCGGTCATAGTGATCCGTCTTCCGCGAGACGCGCACGCGCACGCGGTCGCCGCTGATGGCATCCATGGTGGCGCCGCCGGGCACGAAGAGATCACCCTCACGCGTGGGGCGCTCAGGGGTGACGAAGCCGTCGCCGCGCATGGTGATGCGGATGCGGCCGGTGATCTCTTCGCCCATGCGGGGCAGACGGACGGTGTCATCACCGGCGATCTCGATGGCGCCTTCGTCCTGCAAGCCGAGCATGGACTCGCGGAACGAAGTCGACTCCGCATCGGGCACGCGGATCATGCGCTCGAGTTCGCGCAGCCGGGTCGGGCGATAGGCGGCGTGCGCCAGGTGTTCAAGGATGCGCGCGCGCCAATTGAAGGCCATGAGGTGAGGCTACCTGAAGCAGGATCGAAGGCCGGCCGATGCTCAGCGGCCCTTGCTCTTGCGCTTGCCCGTGGAGGGGCGCGTTGATGTAGATGCGGACTTCCTGGCTGCCGCCTTGGCTGCCTTGGATCGTCCAAGCTGCAGCACATTGCCGACGCCACGGCCCTCGCGCGCATGGTTCTTGCCACGATTCGAGGAACCCTTGCGCTCCGATGCGTCGCGAGCTTCGGAGGGAACCGTTGATTCGCCGCCCGTGCGCTCGCTCGCATCGGCCTTGGTGCGCTGAGTGGTCTCGGTTGATCCAGAGGTGGGTGCAGCCTTGGCTCCGGCAGTCGAGTCCTTGGTTCCTGCTGCATCAGCGGCGCCGTTGCCGGCGGCGGCATCCTTGCTGGCCGCCGAGCCAGTCGTTGCAGCGGCTGCGGGCGCCCCATCGGCCTTCTTCGCCTGTTCGTAGTCGGCACTGCGGTAGTCGGTCTCGTAGAAGCCGCCGCCGCGGAAGATCACCGCGCCGCCGATGCCGATCTTGCGTGCGACCTTGCGCTTGCCGCAACGCGGGCACAGGCGGATGGGATCGGCCTTGATCGACTGGAACGCCTCGAACTCGTGCCCACAGGCACTGCAGACATACTC
>VGXJ01000163.1 GCA_016873375.1 Phycisphaerae bacterium | reverse complement strand
AGCGCTGTGGTGAGCGCACCGCAGAGCAGCCCGAGCCAGCCGGGCATGCTGCTCGACAGTGGAACGGCGAAGTACCAGGCTCGGGTGATCGCAGCGGAGGCCGCCAGCAGCAAGGCAAGCTCTGCGGCCAATGGCAGGTCGCCGATGAAGTCAAGCCATGGATGGCGCAGTGGGCGCTCGTGCCATGGCTCGAGGATCATGACGAGCGACAGCGTGCCCAGCAGCACGGCGGGCAGCACGGCGATGGCGCGACCCTCGAGCCGTGCGCGACTCGACCCGAGCGACGAGAGCCCCAGCAGCAGCAGTGCCACGCCGGACGAGAGCGGCTGGTCCGACAGCAACACGGCGAGGATCGCGCCAAGGACGAGCACGCCGCCGAGCACCAGATTCGGAGGGCTCCAGACGGGCTGCCGAGGCAGCGCGACCACGCAGCCGAAGGCCAGGATCGCCAGACCCAGCAGGGTGGCCACATCGCGGTGCGCCATGACGGGCACCACGAACGGAAGTTGGAGGGCAAGGCCCGCCGCGATGGTAAGGATGGCCAGCGTCGGCCAGACCAGCCGTGCGGAGGGAACCGCGGGCATCGTCAGGTCTCGCGCTCCGCGCGCCGACGCTTGAGTTCAGCGTCGACAAAGGCCTCAAGGTGACCATTCAGCACATGAAGGGGGTTCCCCTCCTCGTAGTTGGTCCGGTGGTCCTTCACGCGGTTGTCGTAGAAGACGTACGAGCGGATCTGCGTACCCCAGCCGCGCTCGACCTTGCCGCCCTTGGCCGCAAGGATCTCCGCGTCACGCCGCTCCTGCTCGAGCTGCTCGAGCTTGGATCGCAGCACGCTGAGGGCCTGCTTGCGATTCTGGGGCTGGTCACGGTAGGTGCTCGCCACGACCTGGATCCCGGTGGGAAGGTGCGTCACGCGGATCGCCGTCGCGACCTTGTTCACGTTCTGCCCGCCAGGGCCGCTCGCGCGGACGAACGGCACGATCTCGAGATCCCGCTCGGGGATCTCGAGGTCGCTTTCCTCGAACTCAGGCGTCACATCCACGGTGCAGAAGCTCGTCTGGCGCTTGCCTTCGGCGTTGAAGGGGCTGACGCGGGCGAGCCGGTGCGACCCATGCTCGCAGCTCATGTAGCCATAGGCGAAGGGACCCCTCACGGCGTACGAGACTTCGGAGATCCCAACCTCGGTGCCATAGGTCCGGCTCATTTCCTCGACCTTGAAGCCCATGGAGGTCCAGTAGTACTGGTACATGCGCTCAAGCATCTCGGCCCAGTCGTTGGCTTCCGTACCGCCGACGCCAGCCTGGATCGTGACGAAGCAGCCTCGATGGTCGTGCTTGGAGCTGAGCAAGGACTGCAGCTCGACCTTCTCCATCCTGCCCACGAGGCCGAAGAGCAGCCCGTCGATCTCGGCCAGCAGATCGGCGTCATTGGCCTCCTTGGCCATGTCGTAGCCCACCTGGGCGTCTTCGAGCCCCTTCATGACCTCCTCGAGCGGCTCGATCTGGGCGCGCTTGACCTTCAGTTCGGCGATGACCGCCTGCGCGCGCTTGGGGTCGTTCCAGAACTCTGACTCGTTCATGCGCGCGGTGAGTTCATCGCGCTCGCGTGCCTTGGTCGGGTAGTTAAAGCGAGTCGCGGATGGCGTTGATCCGCGCCTCCAGGTCGACCAGCACGGGGCCATGTGCGTCAAAGTGCATGGGTCGGAGTGTAGCGGGCAGCGCACGCTTTCCAGACGGTACGCTTGGCGGCATGCAGGTGAGCAGCGCGATCGCGAACATGAAGGAAAGTGCCACGCTGGCCGTCAGTGCCAAGGCTGCAGCGCTCAAGGCCAAGGGCGTCGATGTCGTGGGCTTCGGCGTCGGCGAGCCCGACTTCGACACCCCGGAGCCGATCAAGCGCGCTGCGATCCGTGCGCTTGAGGCTGGGCAGACCAAGTATGCGCCCACACCGGGTGATCGAGCTGCCCGCGAAGCGATCGCCCACAAGCATCGCACGGAGAACGGCATCGAGTGCTCGTTCGAGCACATCACGATCACGGCAGGTGCCAAGCACGCGATCTACATGGCGCTGCAGGTGCTCATCGAGCGCGGCACCGGAAACGAGGTCATCGTGCCGACGCCGGCGTGGGTCAGCTACCGACCGCTGGTTGAACTCGCCGGTGCACGCTGCGTGGAAGTTCCAGCCCGGCTCGCGGACGGCCTCGTCGTGCGCCCCGAGGCGATCGAACGCGCCATCACGCCGCGCACGGTCGGAATCATCCTCAATTCACCGTCGAATCCATGCGGTATCACGCTGCCCGCTGCATCCCTGCGCGCCATCGCCGATGTGCTCGCACGGCATCCTCAGGTGACCGTGATCAGCGACGAGATCTACGAGAAGCTCGTCTATCCGGAAGTTACGCCAGGCATCGCGCATTGGAGTATCGGCAGCGATCCGCGCTTGGCTGATCGCACCATCACGGTAAATGGCATGAGCAAGGCCTATGCCATGACCGGCTGGCGCATCGGATGGATGTGCGCGCCCGGCGATCGCGGTGCGTTCGCGCGCGAAGCGATCAAGCTCCAGGGGCAGATGACGAATTCGATCGCCAGCTTTGCGCTCCCGGCGATCGTCGAGGCGCTGACCAACGGAGCGGCGGAGGTGGAGCGCATGCGCGGCGTGTTTGCACGCCGTGCGCAACTGATCGGTCGGCTGCAGGCGGGGATTCCCGGGCTGGTGGCGCCGCCCAGTTCAGGAGCGTTTTACACGTTCCCCTCGGTGGCCTCGCTGCTCGGTGGCTGCACTGCCGGCGGGCGCGTGCTCGACTCGGCACAGGCGTTCGCCGAAGCGCTGCTCGACGAGCACGCCGTGGCGATCGTCCCCGGTGAGGACTTCGGTGAGTGCGCGCGATCACATGTGCGCTTCTCCTTCGCATGCAGCGAGGAGCAGATCACCAGGGGCATGGAGCGCGTGGCGGCCTTCGTAGCCGGGATCCGTCAGGAGATCCCGACGGTCACCGGCACGGGCTGAGGCCGCGGCACGTAGTTGGGCTCGAGCGCGATGTTCAGCGGCAGGCGCTTGCCGGTGGGGTCACGCGGCAGCTGATCCTCGTCGATGATGCGCTGGATCGCCATGATGCCCTCGATGAGCATTTCGGGGCGCGGCGGGCAGCCGGGCACATACACATCGACGGGGATGAACTGGTCCACGCCCTGCACGACCGCGTAGGTATCGAACACGCCGCCGGTGCTGGCGCAGGCGCCCATCGAGATGACCCACTTGGGTTCGGCCATCTGCATGTAGATGCGCTGAAGCACGGGAAGGGTCTTCACGCTCACGCGGCCGGCCACGATCATCAGGTCGGCTTGGCGGGGGCTGAAGCGCATGACCTCGGCGCCGAACCGGGCAAGGTCGAATCGGCTGCACGCCGTCGCCATCAGTTCGATGCCGCAGCAGGCCGTCGCGAAGGGCATGGGCCACACGCTCGAGCGTCGGGCCCAGTTGACCACGCGCTGAAGCTGGGTCGTGAGGATGCTGTCGGTGGGGAGCGCTGCTTCAATGCCCATGATGAGTTCGTCCTTGAGGAGGGCAAAGTCTATGCCCGGAGTGGTGTCCGCGCCGGGTCAGGGCGTGGATCCGCCTGTGCTGTCGCCGGTGCCGCTGGGCGCCGGAACGGCTGGCGGCGTCGGCAGGGGCTGCGGAACCCGGGTCGGGGGAATGTCCTTGCCAGCGCGCTTGAGTCGGTAGTACTCGACCGGATCCTGGCCGGCGGGTGGGTCGCCCCAGAAGAGCTGATCGAAGAAGCCCGGCTTGGTGTCATCCACATTGGGGTCGTAGGTCTGCCGTGGCATGCTCGGGTCGCTCGAGGTCCGCACCACGTGCTTGTAGCAGCCCGTGCAGGGCAGGAGGCAGCAGGAGAGCAGCAGCGCACGGAGCATCGGCCCGATGATAAGCGGGGCGAACATGGATCCAAGCCCTGCGCGTATAACGAGAGCATGCTGCATGCCCTCGCCCTGACTTTGGCGGCGCTCGCCCAGAACCCCACGGTCGCGGTAGCCACGCCTCCGATCCCGGATGCTCTGGCGACCTACATGCCCAAGGCAGGGCGTCATGCCTCTGACCACTTCCTGATCGTGTCCGATGCTCCGCCCCAGGCCATCGCCAACACGCTCAACGCCCTGGAGCGCACGCGCGTGGCGCTGCTGGCCGATCTGGCACAGCGTGGATTGCCGGCGACCGATCCAGGCGTGCGGCATCTGGCAATCCTCTTCGCGGATGAGAGTGTCTTCCGTCGATTCGCCCGCGAGGTCGATGGCCAAACGCTCTCGACCACGCTCGGCTACTACCAGCCCTCGGGTCGACGGCTGCAACTCTTTGATCCTGAAAGCACCGATGCCGTGCGTGCCGCCGACGCGACCATCGCCAAGAACGAAGCCGCCATCAAGGCTCGTCAGGATGCGGTGAATCGCATGCGAGGCAGCCGGCTGAGCCGGCAGGAAGCCGCCGTCGCGCAGCGTGAAGTCGATCAGGCGCGCGCGAAGCTGGCGTCGCAGCGTGCGCAACGCGAGGCCGCCATCGACAACAGGCTGAAGGTCGTCGTGGTGCACGAGGCGGC
>VGXJ01000162.1 GCA_016873375.1 Phycisphaerae bacterium | reverse complement strand
AAGGACACGATCCGCCTGGGCAAGGACCTTCGCGGCGGGGTCAGCCTCGTCTACGCCGTCGAGATGCCGGAGGGCGTCGACTCGCCATCGGTGCTCACGCAGGTGATCGATGCGCTCAAGCGCCGCGTCAACCCGCAGGGCGTGCTCGACATCAGCATGACCCCGCAGGGTCGCGATCGCATCGAGATCGTGATGCCGTTGCCTTCCGAGGAAGGCAAGGCCCTTCAGGATGCCTTCCGCACTCGGCTGGCCGAGGTTGCCGGGCGCATGCAGCTGACCGCTCGCGAACTCGACCGCGCGCTGCAGGAACGCAACGCGACCTCGCTCGCGCCCGCGCCCAAGGACGGTGCCGCGCCCGCTGCCGGCAGCCGAGCGGAACTGCTTGCCCAGCTGCAGACCTCGCACGACGAGGCCATCGAGGCTCGCGCCGCCTATCAGGCTGCGCTCGAGCAGGCTGCCGATGCCGCCGCGCTCGCTCCCATCGAGGAGCGCATCGCCTCGGCTGAACTCCGGGAACGAAGGGCACGCGAGGCACTGCTCGCCTCCAGCGTGAACGAAGCGCGCCTCAAGCGCGCCTTTCAGCTTTCGACCAAGGGCGATCGCCTCCGTGACGACAATGGCAAGGCGCTGTTTGATGATGCGGGCAACCCGGTCTACGGCCCGAGCCCGCGAGATCGTGAGCTCGAGGCGATCGCCAAGCAGTGTCCGGAGTCCGCCAGCGAGCTCGATGCGCTGGTCAAGGAGTACGACGCCTATTCGTCGGCGATGACCGGCTACGAGGATCCCGAGGACCTCAAGCGCCTGCTGCGCGCAGCGGGCGTGCTCGAGTTCCACATTCCCGTCAGCGCCGCAAATCCTCAGGGCGTGACTGTGGGCGAGCTGCAGACGCAGCTGTCCGAGCGCGGTCCCGACGGCACCGACAGTGTCGTCGCGAGCTGGTACCGACTCAACGACCTCAAGCAGTGGTACGACGATCCGCGACAGCTTGAAGCCTTGCTCGCCGATCCCGCGACCTTCTTCCGCGGCCGCGACATGGTTGCCGCGCAGCACGAGGGCCAGATCTACGTGCTGCTCTACGACACCGATGCGATGAGCATGACGCACTCACCAGGCCAAGTCTGGTCGATGAAGAGTGCGCGCCGCGATGCCGACGAATTCGGCCGTCCGAGCGTGGCGTTCCAGCTCGACCAGCAGGGCGGCATCGCGATGGGCCGCCTGACCGGCGCCAACCTGCAGCGCCCCATGGGCATCGTGCTCGATGGCGAGCTCTACACGGCCCCCACGCTGCAGTCGCAGATCAACGGCTCCGGCCGCATCACCGGCAACTTCTCGAACGAGGACATCACCTACCTGATCCGCGTGCTCGAGGGCGGCGAACTCGAGGCCAAGCTCAAGCCTGAGCCGGTCTCAGTGAGCATTCTCGGCCCGGCGCTCGGCAAGGACAACCTTGCCCGCGGCTTCGAAGCCGTGCTCCTGTCGACGGCGGCCACGGCCGTGATCATGGTGGCGTGGTACCTCGGCGGCGGCGTGATCGCCGTGATTGCGCTTGCCCTGAACACGCTCTTCCTCTTCGGCATCATGGCTGGCATCGACGGTGCCTTCACGCTGCCGGGCCTCGCCGGCGTCGCGCTGTCGATCGCCATGGCGGTCGATGCCAACGTGCTCATCTTCGAGCGCCTGCGCGAGGAGATGGCTGAGCACAAGGAGCGCCTGCGCGACGCGATCGACATCGCCTACAAGCGGGCCTTCAGTGCGATCGTCGACGGCAACATCACCAACCTCATCGTCTGCCTCGTGCTCTACAAAGTTGCCGCAACGGAGGTAAAGGGCTTCGCGCTCACCATGGCCATCGGCGTGATCACCACGCTCTTCACGGCGATCGTCGTGACGCGCGTGCTGCTTGATGTCTGGACCACCGTCCTGAACCGCAAGAGCCTGCCGTTCATCACCACGATCTTCCCGGGCATCGCCTCGGCCTTGCGTCCGAACATCGACTGGATTGGTAAGCGCGGCGTACTCTGGCTGGGCTGCATCGTGCTGGCAGCCGTCAGCATCGTGGCCACCTTCGCCAGCGGCCGTGAGATGCTCGACACTGAGTTCCGCGGCGGATTGACCATGACGCTCGTCACGCGCCGCGCTGCGTCCGGCGAGGCCGCCGGCGCCGATGGCCGCCTGGCCCTGACGCGCGCCGAGGTTGAACAGCGCATTCGTGCGATCGGCGAGGCCGCGGGCGCCTCGGCCGCGGTGGCCCAGCTGCGCAATGCCAGCGTGCTGACGGTGGGTGATTCGACTGATGACGGCAAGGCCTCATCCTTCCAGATCAAGGTCGCCAACCCTGCTGACTTCAGCGGTGACGACACGGCCACCGAGCCTGTCGTCGACGCGGTCGCCAACGCCTTCGCGAAGGACATCGAGATCACGCTGCCACTGACCTTCAGGGGCGCAGGCACCGATGCCGCGGCGTTGCAGACCCGCCCCGTGAACGCCGACACGCTCGGCGCCGTCATCGGGCGCGATGGCCGCAACGAGAGCGTGCGCGAGTACGCCGGTGGCGTTGCCGTGCTGATCGAGGGCATCTCGCCTCCGATCACGCTCGTCGAAGCACAGTCTCGACTGGGTCGCATGCGGCTGCAGCCGGACTTCGGTCCCATCTCGTCGCGCGAGACCGAGCTCATCGGACTCGACATGGCGCAGGCCGGGAATCCGAGCGCGGGTTACACGTCCATCGTGATGCTGGCGGTCGATCCCAAGGCGCTGCTCTCCAAGGTCGATGCAGCGACATGGGACCGGGTGGTTGCGCAGCCCGAGTGGAAGCTCGTCGACGCCGCGCTCACGCAGAAGCTCAGCCTTGAACAGGTCAGCAGCTTCTCGCCCAAGGTCGCCGAGAACCTGGCCGCGAGCGCGGTCGTGGCTGTCGTGCTCAGCATGATCGGCATGTTGCTCTACATCTGGCTGCGCTTCGGCAGCCTGCGCTACAGCATGGCGACGATCGTGGCGGTGTCGTTCAATGTCTGCGTCTGCTTGGGAGCTCTTGCCTTCAGCATCCGCACAGAGGGCTCGGCCTTCGGCGCTTCCACGCTGATCGAGGGCTTCCGGATCGACCTGAATGTCATCTCGGGCCTGCTGACGATCATCGGCTACTCACTGAACGACACGATCGTGATCCTCGACCGCATTCGCGAGAACAAGGGCAAGGCCGAGTTCGCCACGCGTGACATGGTCAACGATGCCATCAACCAGACCTTCAGCCGCACGGTGCTCACCGGTGGTGCGACCCTGGCCACGGCACTGATCCTGTTCTGGCTCGGGGGCACCGGCATTCGCCCGTTCGCCTACACCTTCCTGGTGGGCCTCATTGCGGGTACCGCCAGTTCGGTGCTGATCGCTGCGCCGCTGTGCTACGTGGCGCGTCCGAAGAATGTTCAATAATATGTGAGCAAGGCAGCAGGACGCTGCCGATATTCCCAGACATACCGCTTCACGGAAGGAGCATGTCATGGCCCGTGGTACGAAGATTGCGTTGGCTTTCCTGCTGGTTCTCTTTGTTGGAACCGGCGTTTACCTCACCCTCACCGCCCCCTCGCCGAACCCCACCGGGGATCTGTCGAGCGGTGGGTTGACCGCTGACGGTGGTTTGGGCACCCAGAGCCCAACCGATGCGGTGTTCCCCGAGACGATTGTCCTTGGCCCTGGCGCCACGGGAACCCCGGCGATTGAAGTGATCGCTCCTCCGGCGGGGGGCGAGGTCGACATCTTTGACCAGCCGGCGGTCGATCCTGCACTGGCCAGCCAGACTCCAGCAGCGCTGCCAACTGGCCCTGGCGTCACCAACGGCGGTGGTGGTCCCAACGGTCTTGCGCCGGTCTTCGTCGAGCCCGTCGCTCCGGTTGCCGCGAGCTCGACCTACACCGTGGCTTCGGGCGACACCCTGGGTGGCATCGCCAAGAAGACCTACGGCCGCGAGTCCGCGTGGACGGCCATCCGTGATGCCAACCCCGGCGTCAACCCCAACAACCTCAAGGTCGGCACCGCCCTCAAGCTACCCGCGGCCGACCAGCTTCCCCCTGGTGAGCAGATCGCTGCAGCCGGCAAGTCGACCCGTGGTGCAGCGCGTGGATCGACCCCGCCGGCCAAGAAGGGCGGCAGCAAGTCGACGGGCACCACCGGTCGTCGCTACACCGTCAAGAACGGCGACACGCTCTGGAAGATCGCCAAGGCTGAGTATGGCACGGCGACCAAGGCCAACGTCGATCGCATCCGCGAGGCCAACTCGATCGGCTCCGATGGCTCGCTCAAGGCTGGCCAGAGCCTGACCATCCCGGCCAAGTGAGTGCGGGCCGCGTGTCGCGGCCAAACATGCCCAACCGAGCGCGAGGCCATGAGTGCGGCCTCGCGTTTTTCGTTGAGCGGCGCTCATGGAGCTCATGTGGGCCGGGAACGCAGCGCCCTCGGCTGACGTGTCGGTGCGCGTGGCCCTCGCAACAGCTCTCGTGGCGCCAGCGGACTGCGTGAACCTAATGTGTGCGCATGCGCGTGTCGTACCACCCTGGCTACGTCGTCGAGCTGCCGCCGGGGCATGCGTTCCCGATGCGCAAGTTCAGC
>VGXJ01000161.1 GCA_016873375.1 Phycisphaerae bacterium | reverse complement strand
AGCGCGGCATCGAAGATCGAGACGTGCACATCGCGCAGGATGTCGTCGCCGTCGCGGCGGAACTCCGGATGCGGCGCCACGTGCACCGTGACGATCAGGTCGCCCGCGGGGCCGCCGCCGTGACCCTGCTCTCCCTGCCCGCGAACGCGCAAGGGTGTGCCATCCTCGATGCCGGCGGGGATCTGCACGTCGATCGTGTGCTCTCCGCTACCGATGCCATGACGCCCGCCGAGGATCGACACCTGGAATGGCACGGTGATCTCGGCCTGGCGATCCTGGCCCTTGGACGGTCCTCGCGAGCGGCCCCGTGCGCGCCCGCCACCGCCCATGCCGCCGAAGATCTGCTCGAACATCTCGGGATCGATCTGCGACGGATCGAATCCACCGAAGCCCCCGCCGAAAGGTTGGTCGCCACCGGCTGCAGCCGCACCGGCGCCGCCTTGGAGCCCCGCGTGACCGAACCGGTCGTAGCGGGCGCGCTTGTCGGCATCGGAGAGGATGTCGTAGGCCTCCTGGGCTTCAGCGAACTTGGCGGCTGCTTCCGGGGTCTTGTTGACGTCGGGGTGCCATTGGCGAGCAAGCTTGCGGTGCGCGCGACGAAGGTCATCCGCAGTCGCATCCCGCCTGACCCCCAGCACCTCGTAGTAGTCGCGCGGCATGGGCATGAGTATAGATTTGGCCCACGGAGCAAACGCCATGCCATCCGACTGCCAACCACGCCACGTCTCGCTCACGGTGCTTCCCGCCGCGGGCCATCGGCCGGCTCCGGGGAGCAGGATGTCCCGCAAGCGCTTCGCCGTGCTGCTGGTGGTGCAGGCGCTGATGATCGTGCATGTGCTCCATTGGCTCTGGGCCGACACCACGCTCGCACCGATCGAGCCGAGCGAGTCGATGGAAACCGTCAAGGACGGCGTGATCACCGTCGGCACGATCTTCTTCGCGCTCGCACTGGGCAGCACGGCGATCCTCGGCCGCTGGTTCTGCGGATGGGGCTGCCATGTCGTCCTGCTCCAGGATGCATGCGCGGCGCTACTGGCGCGCCTGGGCATCCGCCCGCGGCCCTTTCGCAGCCGGGTGCTCCTGTGGATGCCGTTCCTGCTGGCGCTCTACATGTTCGTGTGGCCGCTCGTCTATCGGTTCGCGCTCGCGCCGATCCTGCAGCCGAACCTGACCTGGCCCGGCTTCAGCATGAAGCTGGTCACTGATGACTTCTGGGGCACGTTCCCCGGTTGGGCCGTGGGGATCCCGTTCCTGCTGGTTTGTGGAGCGCTCACGGTGGTCTTCCTCGGCAACAAGGGCTACTGCACCTACGCCTGCCCGTATGGCGGATTCTTCGCGCCGCTTGATCGCTTTGCGCGCGCCCGCATCCGGGTGAGCGATGCCTGCGACCAGTGCGGCCACTGCACCGCGGTCTGCACGAGCAATGTGCGCGTGCACGAGGAAGTGCGCGACTTCCGCATGGTCGTTGACAGCGGTTGCATGAAGTGCATGGATTGCGTCAGCGCGTGCCCGAAGCAGGCGCTGTCGTTTGGCTTCGGTCCGGGCCCGGGCCAGTCGGTGCCTGCCGCGGCCAGGCTCTTCGACCTCTCGATCACCGACGAGGTCTTCATCGCCGTCGTGGCCGGGGTCTCCTTCCTCGCGGCCTACTCGCTGCTGCCGCTTCTCTTCGCCAGCGGTCTTGCGGCGTGCATCACATGGGCCGTCTGGACCGGCTGGCGCGTGGTTGCATCCCGTGACGCTTCGGCGCTTGGGGTCGTGCTGCGCCAGGCCGGTCGGGTGCGCGCGGCAGGGATTGTCGCCGTGCTGGCGGCTGCCGGGGCGCTCGGCATGGTGCTGCCGACCGCTGCCGCCGGCGTGGCGGCGTGGGCGGCCGATCGATTCGATCGCAAGGTGCTCGTGGCCGAGCAGATGGTCTTCGATGCGGACGGCGTGCTGCCGGACCGGGAGACCATCGAGCTCGTCGATGCGGCGTCAACCTGGTACCAGCGTGCGCGCTCGATCGGTCAGGGCGGCTGGGCCGTGCTGCCCTCGCGTGACCGGGAATTCAGCATGCGCCTGGCGTGGCTCGCCGCGGTGAAGCGCGACCATGCGCGCGCCCTCGAACTCCTGCAGGCCATGCACGAGGAGGGCACCAACGAGGTCATCGCCGCCAGCGTGGCGCGCATCCTCCGGGCGGCGCGTCAGGGCAACGAGGCCCGAGCGTGGGTCGCCGGTGCGCTGGCGGAGTACCCGATGTGGGAGGCGATCCGCGACGAGGAGATCCTGTGGCTCATGTCCGAAGGCCGTGACGAGGAAGCGATCGAGGCCGCTCGCGCTTGGGTTGCCGCACGCCCCGACAGCCTGAATGCACTCCGGCGCCTGAGCGTGGTGCTGGTCGAGCGGGGCTCGGGCGATGGGCAGGTCCACGAAGGCATCGCGCTGGTCGATCGCACCCTTGAGCTCGCACCGGGCAACGCCGGTGCAATGCTCGTGAAGGCCAACGGGTTCGCCAGGCTTGGGCAGAATGGCGCGGCGATCGCCACGCTGCAGGAGGCCACCCGCATCGCCCCGGCAGAGCGTGGACTCTGGGAGGCACTCGCTGATGCCTGTGCCCGCGCGGGTCGTGAGATGGAGGCACAGGCCGCGCTTGCGGAAGCCGAGCGCCTTGCTGCCGAGGAACAGAAGCGGCTCGAGGCAGAGCGTCGATGATCGCACGCTTCGCTGCAGCGGTGGTAGAGTTCCCGGCCCCATGCCGAGCGCGCTGCTCGACATCCTCACTCCTGCCACGATCCGTGTGCCGATGAAGGCGTGCACTCGGCAGGATTCGATCTACGAGCTCGTCGACATGCTGGCCGCGCAGGGGGATATCGGCGATGCCACGGTCCTGCGCGATTCCGTCTGGGAGCGTGAGCGCCAGCGCTCGACGGGCATCGGCGAAGGCCTGGCGATTCCTCACGGCAAGTGTCCCGGTGCGCGCGCGGTCAGGCTGGCGATCGGCCGCCCCGCGCAGCCCATCGATTGGGACGCCATCGATCGCCGCCCGGTTCGGCTGGTGTGCCTGCTGGTCAGCCCCCCGGACCGCATTGCCGAGCACATCCAGGCCCTCGGCCGGATCAGCCGCGTGATGTCCAACGCAGCCTTCCGGGCGCAGTGCTACGAAGCCGCCAGCGCCGAGCGCATGTACGAGCTGTTCACGGCCGTCGAGCGCGGCGCCTGAACGCGTCGGAGCCGTCGCGCGCCACGCCACATCGCTGACCCGTCGCGCGGAGGCTCCGGTTCACGGACCGAGCAACGCGTGATACGAGCCGTTGTGCACCGAGGTCGCGCGCGAGCCCGGCACGCCGGCAGGAGCCATGGCCTCATCGTGCTCGATCCGCAGCTTGAGCCTGCGGGAAAGCCACTCGGCCTGCGAACGGTTCTCTGCGTGCTCAAGGCTGCAGGTCGACCAGAGCATGCGCCCCTCGCGTGCGAGCAGCGGTGCATGGTCCAGCGCGATGCCCTGCTGCAGTTCGACCAAGCCTGCCAGCCCCTTTGTGCTGAAGCGATACTTCGCCTCGACGCGCCTGCAGAGGACACCGGTGTTTGAGCAGGGGACATCGAGCAGGATCAGGTCGAAGCCTGCGCCGAACGACGCGAGCTGTTCCGGGCCAACGACCTTCACGCGTGCGTGGCCCTTGAAGCGCTGACGGAGCGCCGCGCGACGAGGACCATCGACATCGGTCGCGATGACCTCGGCAGCGGGGTGCGCGGAGGCGAGCTGTGCCGTCTTCGTGCCGCGCCCTGCGCACGCATCGAGGATGCGCCTTGGCTGCAGGTGCCGTGTCGCATCGACCGCACGGGCGCTCGCAGGATCCTGCACGCGTGCCTCGGGGAAGGTTCGGAGGGCGGCCATCAGTGCATCGTGCCCGCCTTCCCAGACCATGAAGCCGGCGCGATCGTGCTGCGCCATCGGCCACGCGGCCTTGGTGTTTGGATCGATGGCACCTGCAGGGATCCCCGTCACGGCCAGCCCGGGTTGCACGAGCGACTGCACGGCGAGCATGACCGCGGGCTCGAAGCCCTTCGTGCTCGTCCAGTGCTCGAAGAGCGCGCGACCGATGCTGCACTGTGCCGAAAGCCGTTGCACCTGGCTCTCGGGCAGCAGGGCATCCGTCAGGAGCCGCACGCGCCCATCGGACAGGGGCAGCGCATCGCGCCGCTCGCGCCAGCGCGCGGCGTCTGGATCGTTGGCCTCGAGCAGGCCGCCGCGCAGCGCGATCACCTTTCGGAGCACGGCGTTCACGAACGCCGCGGGTCGAGGGTGCACACGCTCCTTGGTCCACTCGACTGCGTCATCGACGACGGCGTGGTCGGGCAGGCGGTCGTGCATGAGCAGCTGCGCAGCGCTGCCCATGAGTACGCCACGGACTTCAGGCTGCACCTCGTCGAAGCGGCGCGTGACGCATGCACTGAGCACCGGGACGATGGCGCGCCAGTGACGGAGCGTCGACTGCTCGATCGCGCGCGCCAAGGCCGCATCACGCGGTTCGAGCCCAGCGGGAGCATCGTCGCCAAAGGCGAACTCGGGGTAATCGGCAGCGTGACGCGCCAGGCGCGCGAACGCCGCCGCTCGTGCCGGACTGGCGCTCACGCCCGCACCGTGCGCCGGGCCGCCTTCGCGAGCTTCGACGCCACGTCAGT
>VGXJ01000160.1 GCA_016873375.1 Phycisphaerae bacterium | reverse complement strand
ATCGGGCGACTTGCTCAATGTCAACGCCGATGATGCCGCTGCTGCGGTCGCCTCGATCCTGGGCGCGCAAGGCCTCGTCTTCCTCACCGATGTCCCAGGCGTGCTCGATGCGGACCGATCCCTCATCCCCTCGCTCGACGCCGCATCGATCGATCGACTCATCACCGATGGCACGATCACCGGCGGCATGATCCCCAAGGTCCGCGGCGCGCTCGACACCGCTGCCTCCACGGGCGTGGCTGTCACCATCGCCGGCTGGGCCGATCCCGCGGCTCTCTCGAATCTGCTCACCGGCGGCGTCGCCGGGACCCGCATCGCCGCGCCATCCTTGGTTTCCTTCCCATGACAGCCGTCGGCTCCACCACGCCGCCTTCGCGCCCCACCCCACCGTCCACGCAACGCCCGGTTGCGGCGCGGCACCTCACGCGCCTGCACGACCTCGCCCAGCACGAGGTCCACGGCCTCCTCGCGCTGGCCGCGCGGATCAAGCGTGACCCGTCGGCCTGGTCGACGGCGTTCCGTGGCATGGCGCTCGCGCTCGCGTTCGAGAAGCCCTCCCTGCGCACGCGCGCCTCGTTCGAGGTCGGCTTTCAGATGATGGGCGGCAGCGTGGTCTTCATGGACCAGTGCGATTCGCCGATCGGCCAACGCGAAGCCCTGTGCGATTGGGCCCGCAGCATGGAGCGATGGTTCGATGCGCTCGTCGTGCGCACGATGTCGCACGGCACCGTCGAGGCGCTCACCGCATGGTCGTCGATCCCCGTCGTCAATGCCCTCAGCGACCTGCACCATCCGTGCCAGGCGATGGCCGACCTGCTCACGCTCGCTGAGCGATTCGGCTCGCCCGCAACGCCCCATGTGGCCTGGGTGGGTGACGGCAACAATGTGTGCCACTCGCTGATGGAGGCCATCGCTTCCGTCGGCGGTCGCCTCACGGTCATCACGCCGGCCGGGTTCCCCCCGTCAGCCGACATCGTGCGCGCGGTGCAGGCCCGCTGCATGCGGACTGGCGCGTCGATCCGGTACACGCACGATCTCGATGCAACATCGGGCGTCAATGCCATCTACACCGACACCTGGATCAGCATGGGTGAACCCGATGCCGAGCCCAAGCGTGCGGCGCTGCGCCCATACCAGGTGAATGCCGCCCTGATGGCCAAGGCCGCTCCGGGTGCGGCGTTCATGCACTGCCTGCCGGCCCACCGCGGCGAGGAAGTCACCGACGATGTGATCGATGCGGCCACCTCGGTCGTCTTCGATCAAGCCGAGAACCGCATGCACGTCCAATGCGCGATCCTGCTGGCGCTCCTGCGCCCTGATCTCGTCGAACTGCCGACCACCCTCGTGCCCGGCGACTTCGCCGCCTGAATCGTTTCCCAACCGACCACCACAATCGATCCCCACCTTCCATCGAAAGCACCCACCATGCCCACCTCACCCACCAAGATCGCCGTCGCCTACTCCGGTGGCCTCGACACCAGCTGCATCATTCCCTGGCTCCGCGAGCACTACGACGCCGACGTCGTCGCCGTCGTGGCTGACGTCGGCCAGGGCGATCGCGAACTCGACGGCATCGAGCAGAAGGCCCGTTCGACCGGCGCATGCGAATGCGTGGTCATGGACCTCAAGCAGGAGTTCCTCGAGGAGTTCGCGTTCCCCATGGCCATCATGGGCTCGGTCTATGAGGGGCGTTACCTCATGGGCACGAGCATTGCCCGCCCGTGCATCGCACGCGCGCAGGTCACTGCGGCGCTGCAGACCGGCTGCGATGCACTCGCCCACGGCTGCACGGGCAAGGGCAACGATCAGGTCCGCTTCGAGAGCACCTACGCGGCGCTGGCCCCGCAGCTTGCAGTGATCGCACCGTGGCGCCTGCCGACATGGAACCTCCGCTCGCGTGAAGCCATGCTCGACTACCTCGCCGTGCGCAACATTCCCTGCGCCGCGAGCAAGGAAAAGCTCTACTCGCGCGATGCGAACCTGTGGCACATCTCCCATGAGGGCGGCGACCTGGAGGATCCCTGGAAGGCCCCGCCGGACGATGTGTGGATGCTCACGACGAGCCCTGCACAGGCCCCCGAACAGCACCAGGACGTGACGATCTCGTTCAAGGGCGGCTTCCCCACCGCGGTCGACGGCCGAGCCATGGACAGCGTGAGCGTGATGAACACGCTGAACGCGATCGCCGGTCGCCACGGCGTCGGTCGCATCGATCTCGTCGAGAACCGGCTCGTCGGCATGAAGAGCCGCGGTGCCTACGAGACGCCGGGCGGCACGATCCTCATGGAAGCGCTGCGTGGACTCGAGCAGCTCGTGCTCGACCGCGACACGCTCCACTGGAAGCAACGCCTCGCCCTCGAGTTCGGCGACCACGTCTACAACGGAACCTGGTTCACGCCCGTGCGTGCAGCGATGTGGGCCGCTGCGCAGTCCATCGCGCAGGTCATGGATGGTGACGTCGTGGTGCGCTGCTACAAGGGCACGGCCGCTGCAGTCCGCCGTCGCAGCCCCAACAGCCTCTTCAGCCAGAACTTCGCGACCTTCGGCCAAGACGAGGTCTACGACCACAAGGATGCCGATGGCTTCATCCGGCTCTTCAGCCTGCCATCGCGCATTCGCGCCCTGAAGCAGAACGTCGCCACGCAGGATCTGGCCCGATGACCGCGCTCTGGGCCGGCCGCGCGAGCGGCGAGGTGGATCCCCTCTTCAAGCGCTTCAACGACAGCCTGCCCTTCGATCGCAGGCTGGTGCGCGAGGACATCGAGGGCAGCATCGCGTGGGCGCGTGCGCTCAAGCACGCCGGCGTGCTCGACGCGACCGAGCTCACGCGCGTGACCGAGGGACTCGAAGCGGTCCTGGAGCTCGTGGAGTCTGATCCCAGGTCGATCGAATCCGCACAGGACGAGGATGTGCATTCGTTCGTCGAGCGCGAGCTCGTTGCCCGCATCGGTGACCTCGGCAAGAAGCTCCACACCGGCCGCAGCCGCAACGACCAGGTCGCGACCGACCTGCGCCTGTGGACCCTCGCCCAGATCGAGCAGCGGCGTATCGAGATCGACGGTGCGATCGACGCCCTGCTCCGCCTGGCAGAGCGCGAGAAGGAGACGGTCTTCCCCGGCTACACGCACCTGCAGCGCGCGCAACCACTCCTCTTTGCCCACTGGTGCCTGGCCTACGTCGAGAAGCTCTCGCGCGACAGCGATCGCCTTGCCGATGCCGCGCGCCGCACCGCGGTCTGTCCGCTTGGTTCGGGTGCGCTCGCGGGCACCACGTACCCCATCGACCGCGTGCGCCTGGCCGAGAGCCTCGGGTTCCAGGCCGCCAGCGCCAACAGCCTTGATGCGGTGAGCGACCGAGACTTCGTCGTCGAGACCATCGCCGCGTCCACCCTCTGCGCGGTGCATCTCTCGCGTTTCGCCGAGGACGTGATCTTCTATGCCAGTGCCGAGGCCGGCTTCGTCGAGCTCAGCGATGCCGTCACCAGCGGCAGCAGCCTGATGCCGCAGAAGAAGAACCCCGATGCGCTCGAACTGATCCGTGGCAAGACCGGCCGCCAGATCGGCAACCTCGTCACGATCCTGACGGTCCTCAAGGGGCTGCCGCTGGCCTACAACAAGGACCAGCAGGAAGACAAGGAACCGCTCTTTGACTGCATGGAGCACCTCTCCATGTGCCTGCGCATGGCCGCCATCGTGCTCGATGGCATGACGATCAACCGCGAGCGCTGCCGCGCAGCCGCACTCGGCGGCTACTCGAACGCCACGGAACTCGCCGACTACCTGGTGGCCAAGGGCCTGCCCTTCCGCGATGCCCACCACGTCGCCGGCCGGCTCGTTCGCGCAGCGATCATCGAGCAGAAGCCGCTCGAGGGCCTGAGCGTCGAGCAGATGTCGAGCGTGGACCCGCGCATCGGATCGGATGTCTACACAGCACTCACAGTCGACAGCGCCCTGCGCAAGCGCGATGTGCCCGGCGGCACAGCGCCCGGTCGCGTCGCAGAACTCCTTGGTACCCGCAAGGCGCGGCTGGGACACCGTCGCATCCGCACCCCCATGGGTGGTGTCACGATCCGCAAGGCTCGCATGGCCGATCTCGACGGCATCGTCTCGCTCGTCGAGCACTGGGCCCGCGAAGGCGAGAACCTGCCACGCTCGCGCGACGAGATCATGGAGTGCGTGCAGGAGTTCGCCGTCGCCCAGCTGGCCGACGGATCGACCGACAAGGTTGTCGGATGCGGCTCCCTCTGGGTGTACACGCCGCAGCTGGCCGAGATCCGCAGCCTGGGCATCGAACCATCGATGCTGGGGCATGGCATCGGCCAGAAGCTCGTGCAGTACTTCCTCGACTGGGCGGTGAAGCTCGGCCTGCAGAAGGTCTTCGTGCTCACCCGCACACCGCAGTTCTTCGAGCGCTGCGGCTTCCGCCAGGTCAGCGTGAACAGCCTTCCGGAGAAGGTGCTGAAGGACTGCGCGAACTGCCCCAAGAAAGAACAGTGCGACGAGATCGCTATGGTGTTCGAGCTCGCAGCCACAACGGCGTCCACCACCTGACCCCTGCCCCGATCCCTGCCGTCACCGACACCATGACCACGACCTCGAGCGCACCACGCCGCGCCTCCGCCGGCCCGGCCGATCTCCCCCTTCCGCTGGGCTTCTCGTGCTCCGGCATCGCCGCCGGCATCAAGAAGTCGGGCACCCCGGATCTGGGACTGATCGTCTGCGCCAAGGGCGCGGTGGCTGCGGCCATGTTCACGCGCAACCTCGTGGCGGCT
>VGXJ01000159.1 GCA_016873375.1 Phycisphaerae bacterium | reverse complement strand
CGCATGGCGAACTGGATCAACGGCGAACTGTGGGGCCGGCCGCTTCCTGCCGATCTTCAGGCCACTGCTCCATGGTGGAGCGTGAAGTACCCGCGCGAGGTGCTGGAGTCCAGTTTCGATCCTGCGCGCCTCGAACCATTGCGACCGCTTGTGCATGCAGGTGACGATCTGCAGCAGGCCGTGGTCGCCGCGGCCTATGCCGGCGATGCCAAGGTGCAGGCCGCGCTGGAACCGCTCCTGACCGCGTACTGGCCATCCAACTTCTTCCAGGCGTTCACGGATGGTCCAGTACTGGCGCTGGTCGTGTGGATCGTCTGGCTCCGCAAGCCGGCGCCTGGGATCACGGCCGCATGGTTCCTGATCAGCTACGGCGTGCTGCGCTTTGCGACGGAGCAGTTCCGCGAGCCCGATGTGGGCGTGAACCGATTCGCCGGACTCACGAGCCCGATGCTCATCTCGGTGGCGATGGTTGGCGCCGGAGTGGTGCTGGCGTGGGCGTGGCGGCAGCAGTCGCGAACTGCCTGAGCGGATCGCCCTCCGCCGCGGTCAAGAGCCCGCGATCGGAGCGGTCGTCGAAACTGCCTCATCCTTGGCAGTCGATGGCACCGTCCCCACCTTGCGAACCGGCAACTGGACCTCGCTCCACTTGTTGGAGTTGCGGACCTGCGGGCCGTTGTAGCTGAACGCACGCACATCGCCTGCGCGCTCCCATTCAGGGTGGGCCTTGAGCCACGACTCGAGGATCGGCAAACCTTCGTTCACGCGGCCGATGCCGTACGGCCCCTTCAAGCCGACGGAAAGCACCGTGACTTGATCGTTGTCACGGACCTTCACGCGACCTGCTTCTCCAGTCGGGCCTTGCTCGCGCTGTCGATAGAGGAAGCTCATCGTCCATTCGCCCTTGGATTCATCGAGCTGGTACGGGTTGCCCTCGCTCTCCATGCCGCGGTAATCCATCTCGACCGGGCTGGTCATGGCGATGTCACGATCCTTGATGTGATTGAAGAGCGGAAAGAACGCGAAGTTCATGCCCACCATCGTGCTGCCCTTCGCCGTGATCTCGGCGCGCCGCACCACTGGATAGGTCTTCAGGTCGATCGAGCCCGGCGGGGTCGGTGCGGGGTACCCCGCGGGAAGCGGGGCTTCGATCAGGCAACGACCCGATCGCCATGTTTCGCCGTCGAGGTTCGATTCGACCTTGAGGTCGCCACCCACACGGACCGTGCTCCCAACCATCGGGGCTTCGGTCGGCGCAGCCACCTCCTTCGCAGCCCAGGCGGCCTCGGCAGCGGCTCGGGTCGCATCCTTGGTGACCGCATCGTCACCCATGGCCGTAGGCGATGGCGTGGAGCGCATGGCGTCGGTGGCACAGGCGATCGCACACACCCCGGTCGAGACGATGGACAGGACGATCTGGACAGCTCGGTTCATGCCCATGGGTTCGTTCGCAGCGGCTGCCCGATTCACCCCGTGCCGTCATAATGCCCCGATGCAGCCAGCCCAGGCGATCGATTGGTCCTATGCCCCGGCCCCCGAGACCTTCCCGGTCGAGATCCAACAGGAGCACGGGCTCTTTATCGGCGGGAAGTTCGTGGATCCCCGCTCGCGAAAGCACTTCGACACCGTCGATCCAGCCACCGAGAAGAGGCTTTCCAGCGTGGCCGAAGCCGGCAAGGCCGATGTCGATGCGGCGGTCAAGGCCGCACAGAAGGCCTTCAAGGCTTGGAGCCGCCTTCGACCGGCCGAGCGTGCGGGCTACCTTTTCCGCATCGCGCGGCGCATCCAGGAACGGGCGCGCGAACTCGCCGTGCTCGAGTCGATGGACAACGGCAAGCCGATCAAGGAAACCCGCGATGTCGATGTGCCACTGGTGGCCCAGCACTTCTTCCACCACGCTGGCTGGTGCGACAAGCTTGCACATGCGGTACCCGGCATCGATCCACGGCCAATCGGGGTCTGCGCCCAGGTGATTCCCTGGAACTTCCCCTTGCTCATGGCGGCATGGAAGATCGCACCCGCACTGGCCTGCGGCAACACGGTCGTGCTCAAGCCCGCCGAGACCACGCCGCTCACGGCACTCCGCCTGGCTGAGATCCTGCAGGAAGTCGACCTTCCACCGGGCGTCGTGAACATCGTGACAGGCGCAGGCGAGACCGGCAGGCTGCTCGTCGAGCACCCCGATGTGCAGAAGGTCGCCTTCACCGGCAGCACGGACGTCGGCAAGCGCATTGCGCGGGCCTGCGCGGGCACCGACAAGCGGCTCACGCTCGAACTCGGCGGCAAGAGCCCGAACATCATCTTCGCCGACGCGCCGATGGACCAGGCGATCGAGGGCATCGTGAACGGAATCTGGTTCAACCAGGGCCAGGTCTGCTGTGCAGGCAGTCGGCTGCTGGTTGAGGAGAGCGTGGTTGACGAGGTGATCGGCCGGCTGACCCATCGCATGCGCAGCCTGCGTGTGGGCAACCCGCTCGACAAGAACACCGATGTCGGCGCGATCAACAGCCGCCAGCAGCTCGAGCGCGTGAACAGCTTCATCGAGTGCGGCGTGCGGGAAGGCGCCGACCGCATCGTCTGCTTCGATGGTGCGCTGCCCGACACGGGCTACTGGGTCGCACCCACGCTCTTCCGTGGCGTCCAGCCTGCCCACACCATCGCCCGCGAGGAGATCTTCGGTCCAGTGCTCACGGTGCTCACGTTCCGTACCCCGGACGAAGCGATCGCGCGCGCGAACGACACCAACTACGGATTGAGCGCGGGCGTCTGGACGAGCCGTGCAAGCAAGGCCTACGAGGTCGCTGCGGGCGTGAAGGCTGGTGTCGTCTGGCTCAACACCTTCAACCAATTCGATGCGACGAGCCCCTTCGGCGGGTTCAAGGAGTCGGGCTTCGGCCGCGAGGGCGGCCGTGCTGGCTTGGCTGCGTACCTCGCCTGAAAGGAACCAACCATGGCTACCGTGACCAAGACCTGGAAACTCTTCATCGGCGGCGCGTTTCCGCGCACCGAAAGCGGTCGCACCATCAAGGCCGTCGCCGATGGCACCGTGCACCACCTGTGCAAGGCGAGCCGCAAGGACTTCCGCGATGCGGTCGAGGCCGCTCGTGCGGCCCAGCACAAGTGGGCGTCGTCGACCGCGTACCTGCGCGGGCAGATCCTCTACCGGCTTGCTGAAATGCTCGAAGCGCGACGTGGCGAGTTCGTCGAGGCGATCCGCGCGACGAGCCGCATCACGCCGCGCAAGGCCAAGGCCGAGGTCGATGCCTCGATCGAGCATGTGGTGAGCTTCGCCGGCTGGACCGACAAGATCGCGATCGTGCTCGGTTCACAGAATCCTGTGGCGGGTCCCTTCTACACCTTCACCGGCATCGAAGCGACCGGCGTCGTTGGCGTGCTCGCACCTGATGAGTCACCCCTGCTCGGAGCGCTCGCGCTGGCCTGTCCGGCGCTGGCTGCGGGCAATGCGATCGTGCTCGTTGCCAGTGAGCGCCATCCCATTCCCGCATTGGTCCTGAGCGAGGCCCTGGCCACGAGCGATGTGCCTGGTGGGGTCTGCAACATCCTGACCGGAGAGCACGCCGAACTCGTGCCGCAGCTGGCCTTGCACCGTGACATGGATGCGATCGTCGCTGCCGTGAAGGGCAAGCACGCTGCGGCGCTCAAGGCCGGCGCCGCCGAGAACATGAAGCGCGTGACGATCGTGGATCCCGCAAGCGACTTCACCGAGTCGCGCTGGCGCTCGCCGGTCGCCTTCCGCGGCGTGACCGAGGCCAAGACGATCTGGATGCCATCGATGGCGTGAGGCTCACTCGCCGGACTTGGCCGCTGCGGCGGGGTCGGCGGGCGGCGTCACTGGCGGTGCGGCGGTTTCAGGCTTGCCGGTCCGTCCTGGTTGCCCCGATCCGCTTGCTCCATCGGAACCAGCGCGCGCCTCGCGGCCGTCGGCTGCTGGCGGGTTGACCATCTCCGGCGAAAGCTGGCTCGTGATCTCGTCGGCACGGGGTTCGCGCAGAAGCACGACATCGCCGGCTGAGAGTCCGTCCATGATCTCGGCATCGACTTCACTCGTGCGGCCGACACGCACGAGCTTCTGCGCAAAGCCACCGCCATCGGGCACATAGACGAAGCTCACACGTCCCTTGCGGAAGACTGCCTGCACCGGCACGCTGAGCGCCTCGCGCACCTCATCAAGCAGGATCTGGGCCTTGCAGCGCATGCTCGGCTTGAGCGCAAGGTCGTCGCGCTGCTCGAGCGCCACGCGCACTGTGTAGTCGCGGCGATTGGGGTCGCGCCAGCCGCCGCTCTCGGCAAGCACGCTGACGCCGAGCACATCACCGGAGATCGGAACGCCCGGTGATGCATCACTGAAGACCGTCACGCGCTGGCCGGGCTTGATCCGGCCCGAGAGTGCCTCGCTCACCTTGAGGTTGGCGACCATCGCGCTCGTGTCGGGCAGGATCATCACGAGTTCATTGGGCTTGAGTTCGGTGCCAGCCTGCGGTGGAGGCGCCTCGTTGCCTCGGCCCCATCCGCCCGACTCGAGGCTGCTCGCATACACCACGAGCCCATCGCTCGGCGCATTCACGGTGCAGTAGGCGATCTGCTGCTTCGTCTGGTCGAGTCGTTCCTGCGCCGTCTGCTGCTTGAAGCGCGCGCTGTCGAGCTCGGTGCGCGCCTTGACCAGTTCCGCATCCTTCTTCTGCTCGGTTCGGCCGCGCTCGGCACGGGCCTGGTCGAGATCGCTCTTCTTCTTCGCCTCATCCTGCGGGTACTGGAACTCGTCGTAGACCTTGATGTCGA
>VGXJ01000158.1 GCA_016873375.1 Phycisphaerae bacterium | reverse complement strand
AGCAGGACGGTGAGCAGCCTGGCCTCTTCGACCACATCGTGGCGGCCGACTTTGAAGGCATCGATCCACCTTCGATGGACAGCGTGCCTGAGTTGCAGGTGCACGAACCCGCCGTACCGCAGCCCAGCCAGACGCTCGCGGCATGGGGTGATGAGGATCCGTCACTGACAGCACCACGAACGGTCGAGACCATCGACCCATGGGAGTCGGTCGAACGCAAGCCCGAGGCGATCGGCCACACCGATATCGCGCCGCCGACGGAAGACGCTGCGATGGCACCCTTGGCGATCGATCGCGCCGAGGATCATGAGGACGCCAGCGCTTTGACGCTTGAATCAAGCGAGGCATCGATGATCGGCGAGCCGTCGCCTGTCTCCCAAGGCGGCACCAGCGAACATGTCGTGGAGGATCCCACTCACGGTGCGATCGGTGCCGTGGATGGCGAAACCATGGGCACTGGCGATCCGACCAGCATCGACGCCGCCACCGAGGAGTCCATCGAGCCCACCCTCCTGCCCATGGACGACGCTGATCCGATGCAAGCCATCGGATCAACCGAGGTTGACGAGCAGGCCGATGCTGACGACTCGATGCAGAGTCCTGAAACGCCGGGGATCGCCGACACGACTGAGTCCATCGGGTCGGTGCAGATGGACCATCGACGCAATCGCGTCGAGGCCGTGGTCGAGGCTGCTGGGCTGCCAGCTCCGGCCGATTCGACGCCAGACAGTGACCGCATGGAGGTCACTGAGACCGCTCTGCCCACCGCGGTTTCCGAGACCGCGTCGAGCCCTGAAGCAATCCTCTTCCGTCGCGTGGAACCGAGCGACACAAGCGGCCGCGCGCCGGTGATCGCCCTGCACGGCATGCCGAGCTGGCGCAGCGAAGTGGCCTCCGACGAACCCATCTTGAGCGAGCCATCCAGTCATGCGGTCGCCGTGGAACCGTCACTCGTGGCTGCACCGCTGCCGCAACACGGCATCTGGGCCTGGCTCGAACTCACACGCATCTCCAATGTGCTGACCGTGGCGACCAACGCGATGGTCGGGCTCTGGGTCGCGCACCTGCTTGCCGGACAGGCGACCATGGAGCAGTTCATCGCATGGATGCCTCGACACATCGGCGTCGTGGCAGGCCTCTGCCTGCTCTACCTCTTCGGCATGGTGCTCAACGATCTCCTGGATCGTGACATCGATGCTCACGAGCGCCCCGCTCGTCCACTTCCCAGCGGCCGCGTTGCCATGCGACCGGCGATCCTGTTGGCTGCCACGCTCGTCGCGACCGGTGTCTGGCTCGTCGGTGGCGGATCGTTCCCGGTCCCGGGGCTCGCTGCAATCGCCATCGGTCTTGCCTTCGGCAGCTTTGCCAAGGGCCAGCGCAATGCGATCCAATGGCTGGGCGAGGCGTGGGCCGTGGTCGGCGTAGGTGCGATCCTCTGGAACTGGCTGGATCACTGGCGTCATGTGGAACTGCGCACGCCCTGGGGCTTCGAGGCCGTGCTCCTGCTCGTCGCAGCCATCGTGGCCTACTCGCTGCTGCATCGGACCTGGCGCGGCAGCGTCGTGCTGATGGGGCTCTGCCGCGCACTGGCCTATTGGTGCGCCACCCTGTCGGTGATGAGCGTTTCCGGCATGCAGTACAACGGTTCGTCCGTCAGTGCGTGGGGGCTCGTGCTCTTCCCGGGGCTGATTGCCTTCGCATCCACGGTCGCCGTGTCGCTCTTGGCGCGTGATGAAGCAGCACCGGCCGACGACGCAGCCATCGCTGCACCACAACGCACACGAATCTGGGTGCGGGTCCTGCTCGTTGCCGCCATCCTCGTGCCGTGGGCCTTCAGCCCCGTCGTGGCCGGTGGCGCGCGTGGCATGCTGCAGGTGATGACGATCGTCGCCCTGCCGATGGCCCTCTTCTGCGGCGGGATCTTCCTGGTGAAGAGCATGCATGCCGAGCGCGCCATGCGAAGCCACCCCACGCGCATCACTGGCGGCGTGGCCGCATGGATCGCCGCGATCTGCCTGCTCGATGCCAGCACGCTCAGCGTGCTCGGTGCACCGGGCCTGTCCATCGTCGCGCTCGGTTGCTGGTGGATCACGCGCACCGCGCAGCGCCGCGTTGCGGGGTCCTGATGCGGCGCGTTGCGGTCCTCAATGTCGTCGGGCTCTCGCCCGCGCTGCTCGGATCGAGCGCACCCAAGCTTCGCGACTTCGCCAGGAGCGTGGGCGGCGTGCGCACCATGGTCGCGCCGCTGCCGGCCGTCACCTGCTCGGCCCAGGCCACGATGCTCACAGGCGTCGATCCTTCCGTACACGGGATCGTGGGCAATGGCTGGTTCGACCGATCCCTGAACGAGGTCCACTTCTGGAAGCAGTCGGCTGCCCTTGTGCAGGCACCGCGCGTCTGGGACGAGGCGCGGGCTCGCGACGGCGGCTTCACGAGCGCCAATTCGTTCTGGTGGTATGCGATGCACGGCTCGACCGATGTGACGGTCACGCCACGCCCGCAGTACCCGGCCGATGGCCGGAAGATCCCTGATGTCTGGACCGATCCCGCCGGCCTTCGCGACACGCTGCAAGGCGAACTCGGAAGGTTTCCCCTCTTCAGCTTCTGGGGCCCCAAGGCCGGTATCCAGAGCACCGACTGGATCGCACGCGCTGCGATGCAGGTCGAGGAGCGCTTCGCACCGACGCTGCAGACCATCTATCTGCCGCATCTGGACTACGCCCTGCAGAAGCATGGTCCTGGCACGCGCGAAGCGCAGCAGGAACTCCGTGAGATCGACCGCGTCGTCGATGTGCTCAACGGATTCTTCGCAGCACGCGGCGTGCGGGTCATGGTGGTCAGCGAATACGGCATTGCCCCCGTCAGCCGGGCGATCTGCCTCAATCGCGAACTCCGTGCGGCCGATCTCCTGTCGCTTCGCGATGAGCGAGGCACCGAACTGCTCGATCCAGGCCAGAGCGATGCCTTTGCGGTCTGCGACCACCAGATCGCCCATGTGTATGTGCGGAAGCAACAGGATCTCGGACGGGTGGCCCATCTGCTCGAGCGTGTGCAGGGTGTGGAGTCCGTGCTCGACCGCGCGGCGCAGGATGCGCTTGGGATCGGTCACGCGCGCAGCGGCGATCTCGTGTGCATCGCCGAGGCTGATGCATGGTTCGCGTATCCGTGGTGGATCGACGATGCACTCGCACCTGACTTCGCGCGCACCGTCGACATCCACCGCAAGCCGGGCTACGACCCATGCGAACTGTTCATGGATCCCACGCGGCCGCTCCTTGGACTTCGCACCGCGGGCAAGCTCGCGCTGCGGAAGCTCGGCATGCGCAACCTGCTCGATGTGGTTCCGCTGGATCCTTCGATCGTGCGCGGTTCACATGGCCGCAGCAGCGTCGCACGAGGTCTTGAACCGATCCTGCTCTGCGACGATGACCGGCTCGATGCACAGGTCCCGATGCGCAGCGTGAAGGATGCGATCCTGCGCCAGGTCTTCGGTCCATGAGGATCCTCTGGTCGGTGCTGGTTCTGCTGTTCGTCGCGACGATCTGGTCGTTGTGGGGTCCCGGAGCGCCGGCACCGGAATCATGCGACGCTCCGCCTTGGGAGCTGCTTGACCAAGCCCGATCGGACGGCGTGCAAGCGAGCGAACCAGCACCCCGTCGGACTGATGGTGCAACCGAGGAATCGCCTGAGACTGCTCAAGGCACCACGGCTGAGACCACAGCAGCCGTACCCGCAACACGATCGGATGCGACCACCACTGCCGCTGCGACCCTTGCCGCCGACGCGTCCGGTGCAACCATGCCGCCCGGTGCGGGGACGGAGCGCCAGCCGTTCCGTGTCTCGTGGGAAATGCTCGGCCAAGCCAGCGGGCATGTGCGCAGCGACGGCACGACTGATGGCATGCCTCGCACGCTCGAGCTGCTCGGCGACACGTGGATCGAATTGAGCGGTTACTACGCACCAGCCATCATGGCACCATCGACCGATGAAGTGGTGTTTATGGTGAATCGCTGGGATGGCTGCTGCATCGGCTTGCCGCCCACGCCATACGACTCCGCACTGGTGAAGACGCGGTTGCCAATCGATTTTTCACTGCAGCACCCGATCCGGTTCGGCACCATGCGTGGGAGGCTGGTGCTCGAGCCCTTCGCCTTGGGGGGTCTGGTCCTTGAGCTCTACCGCATCGAGGATGCGGAATTGCTGCGATAGAGCAGTCGTCGACACCGAACTCCTTCGGTTGCTGGTGATCGAGCGAGGTCTACCACCATCATCTGGTGCTCCATGCATCCGTGCTGCACCGTGCAGTGCGGCGTGGGCAGCGTGCTGCCTCCATTCAATCCATTAGTTTGTTCTGCTTCGTGCACCGAACTTCCTGCGGCAATCCGGGAAGTGCCGTGATCAGGTCGTAGGTTGGTGCGCATCGTGCAGCTCCTGTCGCTGCATGCTTCGCACATCGATCTCTGGGGATCCGTCATGTCCAACCTGCTTCCATCTCTACCCTCGTCGTTCATGCTCCTCACGCGCATCGCCGCGTGCACTCTTGCGTTCGCTCCCGCCATGTGCGTCCGTGCCGCGCTTGCAGCCGAGGACAACGGCATCATCTGCCTCAACGAGATCCGCATCGATCAGCCCGGTGCCGACAACGATGAGTATGTCGAGCTCAAGGGTCCCCCGGGTGCATCGCTCGATGGTCTTTGGTTTGTCGTGATCGGCGATGGCACCGCCGCCCAGGGCAGCGGTGTGATCGAGGTCTTCGTCAACCTCGCCGGCAAGACCATCCCATCGGATGGTTACCTCCTGATCGG
>VGXJ01000157.1 GCA_016873375.1 Phycisphaerae bacterium | reverse complement strand
TCGTGGCGGCAAGCAGTGCCGTCAGCCCACCAACCCACGCCACCGCGGCGAGCGCATCGGGATTGACGATGAAGAGCGGGAACATGCGGGCAATGAGGTAGACACCGGCCGTGACCATGGTCGCGGCATGAATGAGCGCCGAGACCGGGGTTGGGCCTTCCATCGCGTCCGGAAGCCAGACGTACAGCGGCAGCTGCGCGCTCTTGCCGAACGCACCGAGCATGAGCAGCCACGGAATGGCTTGCGCGGTCCACTCGCTGCTCGCAGGTGCAGCCTCGATGGCCTTCCAGAGTGCGGCGTACTCGACGGTGCCGTAGCACTGCCAGATCAGGAAGAGCGCGAGCGCCAGGCCGAGGTCACC
Organism: Phycisphaerae bacterium; assembly: GCA_016873375.1. Classification (GTDB taxonomy): domain Bacteria; phylum Planctomycetota; class Phycisphaerae; order Phycisphaerales; family SM1A02; genus SYIB01. The sequence continues at coordinate 4,551 of VGXJ01000157.1, read as the reverse complement.
GATGCGATTGACGATGAAGGCCTTCTTCGCAGCCGCGACGGCTTCGGGCTTCGTGAAGTAGTAGCCAATGAGCAGGTAGCTCGCCAGGCCCACGCCTTCCCAGCCGAGGTAGAGCATCACGAGGTTGCCACCCATGACGAGGCAGCCCATCGCGAAGAGGAAGATGCTCACGGCGCCGAAGAAGCGCGTGTAGCCCTTACCCACGTCGGACTCCATGTACTCGCTCGCGTAGAGCGCAATCAGCGTGCCCAGTCCCGTGACGAAGAGCATCCAGAAGATGGTGAGGCGGTCGATGTAGAGATCGACGTTCGCCGTGAAGCCGTGGAAGCGGCTGCCGTCACCCCAGGTCCAGCTGATCCAGTCGAAGAGGTTGATGACGACGGGCGTCTCGCCAACCGCACCCTGCAGGCGCAGGATGGTCGCAAAGGCGCCCCCGAGCGCAGCGATGGTGAGCGCGGCGGGCAGCTTCGAGCGGACCTTCATCCAGCCACAGAGCAGGCACAGCACGCCGCTGACCAGCGGCAGCAGCAGGGCCAGGCCAGCCCAGCGGAGCTCGGGTGCAGCATGGGCATCGAGCGGGCCCTCGGCAAGCGCGAGGACCGACGACAGCATCGCGGGAGCAGCGATCATGACTCAGCGAGTTCCTTCCACGCTTCGGCGCTCAGGGTTTCCTTGCGTCGGTAGAGCAGCACCACCAGGCCGAGCGCCAGCGCGGCCTCTGCAGCGGCCACAGTCAGGATGAAAATGACGAACACCTGTCCCGAGAGGTCCATGTGCTGGCGTCCGTACGAGATCATCGCGAGCCCCGCACCCTGGAACATGAGTTCGGTGCAGAGGAACATCGTGATCATGTTGCGACGGCTCAGGAACCCGACGATGCCCACCGCGAACAGGATGGCGCTGGCCAAGAGGCCAAGCATCACAAGCGGATCGCTCGGCGGGAGCTGAGGATCGATGGGGTTCATGCTCGGTCTCCCGCGAGGTCGGCGTCTTCGACATTGGTGCGCGACAGGCCTGCGGCTGCACGACGGTCATCCTCGGCCATGTCGGTCTGGCGACGGGCGAGCACCACCGCACCGAGCATCGCCATCAGGAGGATCACGCCAGCAAGCTCGAGGCTGCCCGGATACGACGTGACGAGTTCCCAGCCCAGCGCGGTGCTGTTCACTGGAAGGTCCGCGGCCTTGAGCACGGTCTCGTGCCGAGTGCCATCGGCGAGCGTGACCGGCATCATGGCGGTTCGGCCGTCCTGCGCCACCTCGAGTCCACCGGCCGGCGACCAGCCCATGGGTTCCTTGCCAGCGGCAGCGAGCTCGGCGTTGATGCGTTCCTCGACGAGTTCAGGCATGCCCCGCATGCGACTCCACGCCGCCGCGTTGGCCCTGGCTTCGAGCATGGCTGCCGGCTGCTGGTTCGCTCGGGCGTCACCGACCACGCTGGCCAAGGCTGCCAGCAGCACGAAGCCGCACAGCACCGCAGCAGCAGGCTCACGCGCGACGCGGTCGTACGCCACGCTCGGACCTTCGGCATCAGGCGCCTGCTGCGCGAGCATGAGCACGAACATGTAGGTGATGAGGATGGCGCCCGCGTAGACGATGATCAGCGAGAATGCCATGAACTCGGCGCCCATGACCAGGTACGCCACGGCCCCCGCAACGACGACCAGCACGAAGTAGAGGGCTGCAAACACGGGTCGGGTGGTGGTGATGACCCTCACCGCAGCAGCCGTGGCCATGGCCACCGCAAGCGACATGATCGCCACTCGAGGGTCGAGACCGAGCGAGCCAGAGGCCTGGACGGCCTGCACGAGCAGCCAAGCGAGGCCTGCAAGGCCGATGATGGTCGCTCCGAACCGGGCCTTGCCCGTGGGCTGCCGAAGGAGCAGGAACAGCCCGACGGCGCAGGTCGCTGACGCGGCGTACAAGAGTGGGGAGATCATGCTGGTGAGATTGGGTGGCGAGGCACCCTCGGGGCCGCGCACGCGGGTCCGTCGGGGTCGCGCAAAGATAGACGCGGTGCGCCAACCCCGCAACTTATGCGGACGCTCAGCCGTAGCATCCCGGGATGGACCGACGGCAACTGCCCAACCTCATCACGATGAGCAGGCTGGTGCTGGCGATCGTGTACTTCTGGATGATGCTTGATGTGGTGCACGAGTGGTCAGGGCTGGATCCGGCCGCGCGCGCACACCGGGTGGTCGCCGCCGGTTGGGTCTTCGGGGTGGCCGCCGGCACCGACTTCCTCGATGGCTACTTCGCGCGTCGCTTCAACGCGGTCAGCGCCTTCGGGCGGATCATGGATCCCTTCGTCGACAAGGTGCTCGTGCTGGGCGCGCTCGTCGTGGTCGTCGAGCCGCTCTGCCCGGGATCGGGCGTGAAGCCATGGATGGTCATCGCGATCATCGCTCGCGAACTCTTCGTGACGAGCCTGCGCGCAAGCATGGAGGCCCGAGGCATGCCATGCCCCGCCGATCGCTGGGGTAAGTGGAAGATGACCGCGCAGTCCCTGGCGATTCCCTTCGCTGGGGTTGCGGCGGCTGGCGCCTTCCCGAACCTTGGCGTCGCCAACGAAACCTTCGTCCCGATCACGCACTGGTTCATCGTGTTCACCGTCGCGCTCACGCTCTTCAGCGCTCTGCCGTACATCCTGCGATCGCGCGAGGCGTGGCAGTGAGTGCTGGGTCACGACGGCCGGCGGGATTGGGTGGCGCCGCCACCCTCTGGCTCACGGCCGGCGGACTCGGCCTGCTGCGTCCTGCACCCGGCACCTGGGGAAGCCTTCCCCCGGCAGCGTTGGTGTGCCTCATGCTGGGCTTCGGTGCGCCGATGTGGGCAACGGCGCTGGCACTGGTGGTGCTGTGCCTGGTCTCGACATGGGCGTGCATCCGCTGGGGCGATGAGGGCGAGCGGGGCTTCGGGGCGAAGGATGCCTCCAGCGTCGTCATCGACGAGGTGGCTGGCGGTGCCGTCGCGGCCATGCCCTTGGCGTTCATCGACGGCGCAGATTGGATTGAGGCGCTGGTGCTGAGCGGCCTCTCGTTCCTGCTCTTCCGAGCCTTTGACATCTGGAAGCCCGGGCCAATCCGACTCATGCAACGCTGGCGTGGCGGCCTTGGCGTGGTCGCCGACGATCTTGCTGCGGGATCGCTTGCCGGCGTGGTGATCATGATCTTCACTCCGCAAGCGCTTGCGCTGGCCGCGTTCGTGACGAGCGTCATCAGCGGATCGTCAGGCTCGTAGCGGAGCGGGGCCGACCGGTGCCGAGCAGGCTCGCGCACTCGCTCAGGCCGGGCACTCGTGGGCGATGAGGTCGTCCAGCGTCTCGCGCCGACGGATCGATCTGACTTCGCCGCCCTCGACGAGGACTTCCGCGGGAAGTGGCACGCTGTTGTAGCGGCTGGCCATGCTCATCCCGTACGCGCCCGCCGTGAAGATGGCGACAAGATCCCCGCGTTGCAAGGGCGGCAGAGGTCGATCGATCGCCAGGAAGTCACCGCTCTCGCAGATGGGTCCCACCACATCCATGAGCGCCAAGCCATCGAGCTGCATCGAACGAGCGCGGCTTTGCGGGACGAAGCCTGGCGCGGGCACGACCGGCCAGATGAAGTGGAACGCGTCGTAGTGGCATGGGCGCAGCAGCGTGTTCATGCCGGCATCGCAGATCGCGAAGGTCTTGTCGCCGGACTGCTTCATGTACAGCACACGCGTGACCAGGATCCCGGCGTTGGCCACGATGGTGCGGCCCGGCTCGAGGATGATCCGCAGGCCGCCGCGGACCCGCCCCTCAAGCAGCGGCACGATCGCTGCGGCGTAGACCGTCGCTTCAGGGCTCTGTCCGGTCTCGTAGTCGGCGCCGAAACCACCGCCCAGGTCGAGCGTGTCGACGGTGTGGCCGGCTGCCTCAAGTTCATCGATCAAGGCCAGCGTCTTGGTGATGGCATCGACATACGGCTGCACCGAGTAGACCGGGCTCCCGATGTGGAGGTGGATGCCAGTCAGGCGGCACCAGCGATCGCCGCCGTACGCTGCGAAGAAGGCCCGCGCTCGCTCGATGTCCACGCCGAACTTGGTTTCCTTGCGACCGGTGCTCGTGTAGCGATGGGTCTTGGGATCGACATCGGGATTCACGCGCAGTGCCGCAACGCAGGTCCGCTGCAACCGTGCGGCGATCGACGCCACAACCTCGAACTCGGCCTCGCTCTCCACGTTGAGCACGCCGACGCCCTGAAGGATTGCGAACTCGATCTCGGCATCGGTCTTGCCTACGCCGGCGTAGACGCATCGTTCCGCAGCGCAACCCGCCGCCATCGCACGGTGCAGCTCGCCGCCGGAGACGACATCCATGCCCGCGCCTTCCTGCGCGAGCAGCCGGCAGAGGTTGATGTTGCCGGAGCTCTTCACGGAATAGCAGATCAGCGGGTTGAGCGCCGCGAAGGCACGGGCGAGCTTTCGATGATGATCAAGGAGCGTGGCCGCGCTGTAGATGTAGGTGGGCGTGCCGAACCGCTCGGCGATCGAGGAAACCGCGACGCTGCCGCAGTGCAGCCCGCCG
>VGXJ01000156.1 GCA_016873375.1 Phycisphaerae bacterium | reverse complement strand
GGACCAGGACCTGACCACGTCCGGCGGACAGCGCAACCGCTGCGGGCCACGCCGGATCGGCCGGGTCATAGAGCACGACGCCAATCGAGGGCACGCCGCGACCTGCCAGCGCTTCCTTCACCGAGGCCGCACCGGGAACCCACGCATGCGCCGCGGCGCCCTCGATCGCTGCGGCTCGTGCCTCGACAGGCGGCATCGCGCCGACCGAAGCACGACGGAACACGCGCTCGGGTGCGAACGATTGCAGGAAGAGCGGCGTGACATGATCGTCTTCAATCAGCACGGGCCAACGGCGATCGATCGTCCACTGCCGGATCTCGTCGAGGTACGTTGCGCCATCCGGTACAAGCACGACCTGATTCAGCACGCCCTGCTTCTGTGCCAGCACCTGGCTGCGCACGCCGAACCGAAGCGGGAACGGGATCTCCTGCTGCTGCGCTGCAGCAGGCGTGGGCTCCTGAACCTTCGGCGCGCCGCCGGCCGGCGCTTGGCCAGCCTCGGCGGCGAGTGACAGCATCCCGACGCAAAGGGACATCCAACGGTGCGGCATCGACGGAATCCTGCGACGCATGATCATCCCCCTACGGGCGCGATGGCCTTGAAGATCACGACGGCCACCAGCGCACCACCGATCGAACCTGCCACGGGGATCCATGCGTAGCCCCAATCGCTCGGCCCCTTGCCGGGAATCGGCAGCAGCGCGTGCATGACGCGCGGCGCCAGGTCGCGCGCGGGATTCAAGGCATACCCGGTCGGCCCACCAAGGCAGATGCCGACGGCAAAGACCAAGAGCCCCACGGGCAGCGCGCCCATCGCGCCGAAGTCGAGCGAGATCACGCGCCCGTCATCCATCGTGCCTTGCGCTTCCTTCAGGCAGAGGATCCCGAACACGAGCACCGCGGCGGCGATCACCTCGACCAGCAGGTTGCTCGCAGGTGCACGCACCGCAGGCGCATTGCAGAAGGCCGCCAGCTTGAGCCGCGGGTCCTCGGTCAGGCGCCAGTGCGGCAGGTAGAGCAACCACACGAGGAATGCGCCGAACATGCCACCGGTCATCTGCGCGAGGCAGAGTCGCACGCAATCATCGCGCGCCACCATGCCCATGGCCGACATCGCAACGCTCACCGCCGGGTTCAGGTGCGCCGGGCCGCCGAGGAACGCCGTGCAGTACGCCGCGACGAAGACCGCGAGCCCCCAGCCCACCGTGATGATGAAGAAGCCCCCCGGCTGCGACGGGAGCACCTGCCCCTTCGTGCGCGCGAGGATGACATTGCCGACCACGCCATTGCCGAGGAGCACCAGGAGTGCCGTACCCAGGAATTCCGCCGCGAGGTTCATGGCTGAAGGCTACATCCCATAGCGGCCACGCTCCACATCACGAATGGGGCGCAGCGCCGAGTCAGGAAGCAACGACTCCGGCACGACACGCCGCAGCCGCTCGGCGCAACGGCGCTCGACCTCGTCGCGGAGCCACCAGACCCACAGCGTCGCGTGTGCGCGAGCCGATTGATCGACCCACTCCTCCGCCGTAGGCCGGTCGCCGACCAGCGCATCCATGGACTCGATGAGCCGTTCCTCGGCGCGGCGGAGCTCCGGCTCAAGATCGTCCTTCAACCCCAGCACATCCGCGCGCGCGCCCGCGGGGAGCCCCGCATTCGCCAGGAGCGAATCCAGCACCGGCATGATCCGTTGTCGATCCCGGAACCCATTGGGAGCCGCCTGCGCCGCGCATGCGCGGTGGAACGACCATGCATGCTTCGTGCCCACTGAGGCTTCAAGGTCCCGTGTCAGCGATGCGCGCAGCGATTCCCTTCGCTGGATGGCCTGTCGGTATCGCTGCATGAGCTCGGTCTGGCGAGCACGGCTGGCCTCACCGAATGCCGCACGCTCCTCGTCGCTCACATCCGCTCGCGTCCACCAAAGCAGCCCGCCGTACAGCCACTCGAACCCCACGCTGGCCCACGCCTCACGAAGCTCTGACAGCACCGCAGATTCAGCTGGCTCGACGGACGCAGCAGCCGAGAGCACCAGGCGCTGTTGCGCTTCATCCGAGACGCACCGCAGCGCCACGCGAACTGGGTCACCCGGGATGGGCGCGGTCACGACTGCCCTTGCCTCGTCGACCGGTGCGAGCCCCGCGCTCACCCGCATGGCTACCGCAAAGTCGGGCAAGGTCTCACCGGCGAGTTCCCCCAACGCGGTCCAGAACGCGTCATCGGCATCATGGATCCGCGCTTCGGTCGTCCGGGTGCGCGCGGCATAGGCCTCCACGGCTGCCACGGCGTCGCCATAGTTCATCGTCTTGACCCGCTCCATGAGTTCGATCTGTTCTCCGCGCAGCGCCGCGAGGTCTCCCTGTGCAATCGCCGACACGATCGACTCATGCGTCGCAAGCAACGCACGCATCGAGTCGGCCTGCGACTCGGGAATCCTGCATGCCTCGATGAACCGGTCGAGCAGGGCCAGCGTGGGGCGGAGCCGATGTGCAACGAGCGTCGCATCGAAGGAGTCTGCCGGCTCACCATCGACTTCCGGGGCCTCCGGATCATCACCAAGGACAAGGTCGACCTTCCGTCCCTCGGCCGCGGCCTGTTCGATCGACGCGAAGCCGGCACCCGCTGCCTCCTCGCCGACCTGCGCCACGACCATCGCCTGCATCGCAGTCCGCGCGCTGGCTGCACGCGTCTCGCGCTTCGCCGATCCCTCCATGAAGGCACGCACTCCCGGCGGCTGCTCCTCCGTGCCGAACTGCCACCGGTACTGCTCCGCAATGCGCTCGCCCGCGGTGCGAAACATGGCCTCTTGCACCGCACCATCCTCATCCGCCCACCGAGTCAGTGCGGCAAGAATCCGCTCGCGCAGGGGCTGGTCCACCCCCGGCGCCCGCAGCAGGGCAAGCGCGGTCTGTTCCACGCCGTACCCACGATCGGTCCCCACGCTGAGCTCGTTGGCCATGCTTCGGCGCCATGTCATGCGCTGCTGCGCCGTCAACCGCGGCGCCAGGGAGAAGAACAGGGCAACCTCATGATCCACCACACCCACGATCGCCTCGGTCGTGGACTGCCAGCACCCGTTGTGCAGCGACGACAGGTACGCGAGCTCGGCTTGCTGGTCGCGTTGCAGCGATTCAAGAAGCTCAGCGCGCTTGACCACATCCGCCTCGCTCGATCCAGCACCGTCGCGTGCGGGATCCGCCGGCTCCACCTCGGCCGGCACGGCACCCACGCCGCCGGCAACCCCCGCTGCTTCACGCTCCACGCCGGCGATTCGCTCCGCCAGTTCCGTGTAGCGGACCCAAGTCGACTCCTGTTGCGCCGCATTTCGATCAGTGCAGTCGAACGCATCGCCGATGCCGCGCAACACGCGGCGAACGAGATCCCGCCGGGCCAGCCGATGACGATCGACCTCGGGCTTCAGCTCGGCCCACCGTGCCGCATCATCCCGCAGCACCCTCTGCAGCGACGCAGCGACATCGATGGCGGTGACACCGCCGAGCCAACCGCTCATGCGCGCTATGACCGCAAGCTCACGACGCACGCGCACACGCTCGATGCCCGCCGCAGCATCCGCCGGCATCAACGCCGCCACGGCCGTGAACAGTGCGCCATCGAGCTCCTGTTGCGCCAACTGCAGTTCGATGGAGGGCTTCCGCTGGCGTGCATGGTCGCCTTCGGAGGACTTGATCGCCTGGCATGAACGCTCGACCAGTGGCCCGTGGCGCTCGACATACTCCATGTGCAGACGCTCGAATGCATCCCAGTCGGCTGGCTCCGCTCCGGTTTCTTCGCGCAGCATGCGCGTCAGCGCACTGATGTCGATCGGCTCGACGGACAGGTTCGTGAAGTGCGCGAGCGTCGTCGTCGGCAGGATCAGCGCCGCCACCCACGCCACAAGCGCGAGCCGGACAGCGCGCAGGGTCACATCGCGCTCCCGAGTCCCATGGCGCGACGCCATGCACTGATCTGGCCCAGGTGCATCATCTGGTGGTTGTTGCAGAGAAACAGCACCGCCTGCCCAAGCACAGGGAAGCGCTCCTTGAAGGCACCCTGCAGCGGATTCGGCCCTGCCAGCACCGCATCGTCGAGTTCCGTGAGCAATTCAGCCACCTTCTGGTGGCCGGCCATGTAGTGCGCCACGAGCGCATCCTTCGACGGGTAGGTCCCTGCGTCGACGCAGGGCGTGCCGTTCTTGAAGAGGTCCTCCCACCCCGCCGGATTCGAGATCGCGCCCTCGTGACCGATCAAGGTCGCCATGCGCGCGGGGTAGATGCTCAGGTGACCGATGTTGAAGGCCGCACTGTTCATGTCCTTGAATGGCATGCGCGCGAACGATTCGGCAGGGATCCCCTGGCAGAGCTTGTCGGCGTAGGCGATGGTGGCGAGGCAGTCGTGAGCGATGCAGTTGGCGAAGAGTCCCATGATGGCCAAAGCGTACCGATCGTCGTCACGATCCGAGCACGCGCGTACAGACTGCCGCAGCGATCGCCGGATCGCTGGTGCCGTGCACCACGGCCCTGCCATCGATGAAGACCGTCAAGTCGATCTGGAGCCCGCCCGTCAGCGACGGATCGATCGATCCACGCACCAAGCCGTGACCAGTCGTGAACGACCCGGCGTGGGCGAGTCGCGCCAGCCACCCCGCTTCATCCAGCATCGACTCGACCGCCGGGCGGATCTGCACGGCGTTGCGCCCACACAAGACCGCCGCTCCCGATCCAGCGTCGCCATCGAGCCACTCGAAACGGCCAGCACCGCAGCACGGGCACGCGGGGTCACGAGCGACCGCAATCGTGCGCCACGAGCCGGTGGCCGTGTCGACGCTGACGAGCGTTGGCGCGCTCGGCTCGGCACCGGCCAGGATCGGCAGCCCGAGCGCCACGCTCGCTCCCGCCGCGATGGCGACCGTCGATCCGAG
>VGXJ01000155.1 GCA_016873375.1 Phycisphaerae bacterium | reverse complement strand
GCGGCGAGCCGCATCTGGGCTACCTGCGCCCGACCAACCACGCCGGTGGCCTCGAGGGCGGCATGACCAACGGCATGCCGGTGGTGGTGACGGGCACCATGAAGCCGATCGCCACGCTGCTGCAGGGCTTGCCCAGCGTGGACCTGCGCACGAAGGAAGCCATGCGCAGCCAGTATGAGCGCAGCGACATCAGCGCCGTCGCCGCAGCCAGCGTGGTCATGCAGCATGCGGTCGGCTTCGAGATCGCTCGCGCGTTCCTCGAGAAATTCGGCGGCGACTCCTGGGATCAGGTTCGCGCCTCGCATGACCGTTTCCTGTCGGCTGCGCGTTCACTGTGAAGCGGCCGCCGGTGCATGCATCGCTATCTTCCTGGCATGTCCACGACGGCTTCGGATCGGCGCATGGATGGCGTGCACAGCGGACCTGATGGTGCGAGCACTCGGGAGCGCATCCCGGTGGCGGTCTTCCACCGGCCGGCAGCGGCGAGCGCCGCGGTCGCCGCCGAGATAGCCGCACTCGTGCGCGCGAAGGCCGCGCGCGGCGAGCGATGCGTGCTCGGGCTCGCCACCGGCAGCACGCCGGTGAGTGTCTACAACGAACTCATCCGCCTGCACCGCGACGAGGGACTCTCGTTCGCCAACGTGGTCACGTTCAACCTCGACGAGTACTGGCCGATGCAGCCGCATGAGCTTCAGAGCTATCACCGCTTCATGCGGGAGCATCTCTTCGACCACATCGACATCGATCCGGCCAACGTGAACTTGCCGTGCGGCACGGTGCCTGCGAACGCCGTGCATGCGCACTGCGAGGAATACGAGCGTCGCATCCGCGAGCATGGCGGCATCGACCTGCAGCTCCTCGGGATCGGCCGCACCGGGCATGTCGGCTTCAACGAGCCCGGCTCCGGCCGCATGAGCCGCACGCGACTGATCACGCTGGACCGCGTGACGCGCCAGGATGCGGCGAGCGACTTCTTCGGTGAGGAGCACGTGCCTCTGCGCGCCCTGACGATGGGCATCGCCACGATCCTCGAGGCTCGCCGCATCGTGCTCATGGCGCTTGGCGAGAGCAAGGCGCCGATCATCGAACGCTTCGTCGAAGGTGATGTGTCCGATGGCGTGCCGGCGACCTTCGTGCAGGGCCACCCCAATGCGCTCGTGGTGCTCGACCGCGCTGCAGCGGGTCGGATCACGCGCGAGCGCTGCCCATGGTCGGTGCGTGCCGTGCGCTGGGACGAGCTGATGGTTCGCAAGGCGGTGCTCTGGCTCTGCGAAGCCACCGGCAAGCCGATCCTGAAGCTGACCAACGAGGACTACAACGAGCATCACCTGCAGGACCTGCTGGCGATGCACGGCCGCGCGTACGACCTCAACCTGCGCGTCTTCCGCGAACTGCAGGAGACGATCACCGGCTGGCCCGGCGGAAAGCCGCGCGAGCAGAAGCTCGCGGGTGACATCGATCGCCCGCGTGACCGAGTGTTTCCCAAGCGTGTGGTGCTGTTCAGCCCGCACCCCGATGACGACGTGATCTCGATGGGCGGCACGCTCATCCGCCTGGTCGACCAGGGCCACGAGGTCCACGTGGCCTACCAGACCAGCGGCAACATCGCGGTCTTCGATGCCGATGCCATGCGTTTCCTGGACTTCGCCAGCGAGTTCAACGCGCGCTTCGGCTTCGATGGCGCGAACACCGAGCGGCTCGAGCATGCCCTGGCCGATCGACTGCGCTCCAAACGCCCCGGCGAGGTCGATCCACCGGAGGTGCAGCTCCTGAAGGGGATGATCCGCCGCGGCGAGGCCCGGGCTGCCGGCGTGGCGTGCGGCCTGGCGCACGAATGCCTGCACTTCATGGACCTGCCGTTCTACGAGACCGGCCGCGTGCGCAAGAAGCCGCTGGGCGAAGAGGACATCCGGATCACCGCGGAACTGCTCGATCGGCTCCAGCCGCATCAGGTCTACGCCGCGGGCGACCTCAGCGATCCGCACGGCACGCACCGGGTCTGCCTGGGCGCGGTGCTCCAAGCGCTCCACCGCTTGCGTGACCGCGCCTGGATGGCCGATTGCGAAGTGCTCCTCTATCGCGGTGCATGGCAGGAGTGGGATCTCGAGGACATCGACATGGCCGTGCCGCTCTCGCCCGATGAAGTGATGCGCAAGCGCCAGGCGATCTTCAAGCATCAGTCCCAGAAGGACCGCGCCCCATTCCCAGGCGCTGACGAGCGCGAATTCTGGCAGCGAGCCGAGCAGCGCAACGCCGCCACGGCCGCGCGCTACGACGCCCTCGGCCTGCCGGAGTACACGGCCATGGAGGCCTTCCGGATCTGGGACGGATCACTCAACTTCTGAGCGGATTCCTGCGCGATCTTCGATTGATTTCGGCTTTGGACCGCTCCGGCCTTTGACTGGGTGGCAGGGCCATAGCACAATGCCCTGACGGACCGCATGCCGCGGTTCGTGCCATTGGGGACTATCTCATGCTTCGAATGAACAGCCGTTTGGGTGTCGTGATGTCCGTGCTCGTGATGGTTGCGGGCCTGACCGTGACCCATGAGGCGAGTGCGCAGCAAGCCACGCGCAAGGCCACGACGCACAAGGGCACCGCCAAGCGCAGCTTGGTGAAGAAGTCCGCGCCGGTCGAGTCCAAGCCGGACGTCGACGAGAGCGAGGTGACTCCTGCGCCTAAGCAGCCTGAATCGTCGGAACCGAAGCAGCCCGCTGAAAACGTGGGTTCACCTGGCAGCAGTGATAAGGCATTGATCGAGGCGAGCGCAAAGGCCGTCGAAACTGTTCCCACGAAGCCGCAGCCGCTTGCACCAAAGACCTCGTCCAAGAGAGTGGCCAAACCAGCTCCGGTAGCAGGCACAGACATCGCGGTGCAAGCCACCACGACGGGTTCGTCAAGCACCGGGCCTACCAACCGCGTCACTGACCCGGTGTTCAAGCCTGCGGAGGCGACCAAGCCGACCCCAAAGATCCCGATTGCGACCAAGCCGACCCCAAAGATCCCGATCGCGACCAAGCCGACCCCAAAGATCCCGATCGCGACCAAGCCAAGACCAGCCGACCCGGAGAAGCCCATCGATGTAGGTGCGTCCGCTGGAGGCGAGACAAAGCCTTTGACCGAAGCCGGCTCCAAGGAGTCGGGTACCACGACGACCGTAGACAAGGCGCCTGATGGCCCCGTGCGTGAGCCAGGGCAGGGGCTCGGTGCCGGTGGGGTTTCGGACAGTGGTTCGGCAGGTGGATCGCAGCCGGACGGCGATGGAAGTGCGAACCAGCAGGCGGGTGGGAACCCGAGCGGTCCTCTACTCCTCGATGGCACAACCATGCTCCCTAGGCAAAAGGCCCTATCGGCTGACCCGGCTGCGGCTTTCTTCCACGCATGGTCTTGGACGCCGGATAACGATCAGCCCTACATCTTCCCGATGGCTTGGGCTGCGTCGTGGCGTGCACCTGCCGATGTCGCTCGGGATGTGCTGCGGCAGCCAGCGGGCCAACGATCGGTCCTGTTCATCGGCGACATCGTTGATGGGATGGCTCGCCACCCCGATGATGTCTGCGTCAATCTCGTCGATGGGCTCCCGGTCAAGACCGAGTTCATGAGTCCTTGGATCACCAATGGCATTGAAGCAACGAGAGTGAAGATTCGTGACTACCTGCAGCAGTTCGTGAGCGCAGGCGGTGTCATTGATGGAGTCGTCATGGACAACGAAACGACCCTCGTTGCTGGTTATTTCATCGCCGGCGGCAACCCTCATTGGGAGGCCATCATGGCCGATCCTCGATTCCCCGAACTCGAGCGGGCGCTCGGATTCGGGGATCTGCGCACGGTCTTCTGGGGAAACCCGTCCTATGTTCGCTTCAACGAAGTCATGGGGGCGTGGTTCGACGCGGCGCTTGATGTGGCGGTGTATCAGGTGGTCCGGGAGTTCTTCCCCAATGCCACCTACTCGAATTACGATTCTTTCAAGTGTCTTGAGCAGAACGCATTTCCCGAGATCTCTGGGTTCCGCGAGGTTCGCGACTCCCACGGCCTCGGCACGCACGACAGCCGACCTTATTACGGGCGAGTGACCGCGCAGATGCAGAACACACGCTTCGATGGGCGTAATGCAATCGGGTTCTCGCCGTATGGATCGTTGCTCTTCGAGACTCTGGCGATCCGCGGCCTGATGAACTCCCGCGAACGTCCGAACCATGCGTGGGTGGCCGCACGGAGCTGGACTGGTGACGAAGGCTGGGCCCCGACGCCGCTGGCCAACTCGCCGCACTGGGATGAACTCGTGCTGCAACTGGGCATGCATGGTGTCAATGAGTACCTGTACTGGACGAACGTCGGACTTGCGTACCTCGTCTACGACAACAACCCCAACATCATGCCCGTGAACGCGGCCCACAACACCGTTCAGGACCAGCAGGCGTTCAATGCGCTCCTCGAGGAACTGAACCGTGTGATCGGTCCCACGATGGACGAGCGGGTTGCGTTGGAGCTGCCGGACTGGGACGACCGGGTCATTGCAACCGGCAGGCGAGTGGGCGACGAGATGATCTGGCGGTTCTCGTTTACAGATGGAGTGGAGAGCGTGAAGGTGTTCTACACCGACGGCACGCACGTCCAGCTCAAGCGTGAGCCAGGCCGCAGTGGTTGCTGGTTCAGCCATCCTGTGAACAAGAGCCTCGTGCTGGACTCGGATCGCTCGGCGCCATCGATCCAAGTCATCCCCCTGATAGTGCCCTGACCGTCGCACTACGCTTGAGGCCATGGAAGACCACGCGGCGCTTGAGCGGCTCATCCACGCTTTCGGTGCCCAGACCGGCACGATCCATTGGATCGGTGACGACGGCCTGCTCCATCTCGCCGCCTGCGTCGGTCAGTTTCCGCCGCCGGTGATGGATGCGATCCGCGTGATTCCCTTGGGCAAGGGGCTCGCGGGGCTTGC
>VGXJ01000154.1 GCA_016873375.1 Phycisphaerae bacterium | reverse complement strand
GGATGCGGTCGCCCATGCGCACGGCGGGAGCGCCGCTCTTGGCACGCAGTTCGTCGATCATCTCGAGGATCGGCTTGATGCCATGCTCAAGGCCGAAACGGATCGCCGCGACCATGTCGGCCTCGGTGATCTCGGCGGCGCCGACTTCGATCATGTTCACGCCGTCCTTGTGGCCAGACAGCACCAGATCAAGGTCGCTGAACTCGATCTGCGCCTGGGTGGGGTTGATCACGAACTGCGCGCCGGCATCGGTGTAGATGCGGGCCACGCGAACGGTTGCGATCGGACCCTCGAACGGAGCGTCGGTGATCGCCAGCGCAGCCGAGGCGGCAGTGCAGCCGATCACGTCGGTGTCGTTCTGGCCGTCGTGCGAGAGCACGCTGACCTGCAGCTGGATCTCGTCGACGAAGCCCTCGGGGAACAGCGGACGGATCGGGCGATCCATCATGCGCATGGTGAGGATTTCCTTCTCGCTCGGCTGCCCCTCGCGCTTGCGGAAGCCGCCCGGGTATTTGCCGGCCGCGGGGAGCTTCTCACGGTAGTCGCAGGTCAGCGGGAAGAAGTCGATGCCCATGCGCGGGTTTGCGCGCACGGCGGTGGCAAGCACGACCGAGTCGCCGTAGCGGGCCATGACGGCGCCGCTGGCGAGCTTGGCGACCTTGCCGGTCTCGAAGCGGAGCGTGCGCCCGCCGATCTCACGTTCAACGAAGCAGGGGGTATGGTGTCCCATGGGATTGATGCCTTTCTAGGAAGTGGTGTGGTGAGGACCGCCCCATGGAGGCAGAGACCAACTGGCAGCCGGTCGCGGGTCGCCGCGAGGCTGCCGATTGCCCACTGCCGCCGGAGGCGGCGAAGCCGGTGCGCTTACTTGCGCAGGCCGAGCTTCTTGATGAGGTCGGTGTAGCCCGTGCGGTCGACGCGCGCGAGGTAGCGCAGCAAGCGATTCCGCTGGCCGACGAGGAGCAGCAAGCCGCGACGGCCGGCGTGATCCTTGCGGTTGGACTTGAAGTGGGCCTGGAGCGTGTTGATGCGCTGCGTGAGGAGCGCGATCTGGACCTGCGGCGAACCCGTGTCGTGCTCGTGACGCCGGTTCGCGGCAATGGTCGTGGTCTTGGCTGCGGTCGAGGTCGGCATTGCTGTTGAGTGGGCCCGTCGCGGACCCTTTCCTTTCAAGAGTTGTGAGTCGGGCATGGTAGCGGGGCGTCGAATGGGGTCAAGCGTCTGGAGGGGTTCGCCTGTGTTATCAGGCCTTTTCAACCGGGGCGCCAAACTCGGCCTTCGTATGCTTTGGCCTCTCATGACCACCTCCGATGACTCGCCGCTGCGCCACGCCACGCATGAGTTCGTCGCCCTTGCGGCGAAGCTCGAACAGGGCGGTGGTCCGTCGGGCGCGGAACGCCAGCACCGCCACGGACGCCTGACGGCGCGGGAGCGCATGGAGCGGCTCTTCGACCCAGGCACGCCGACGCTTGAATGCGGCCTGCTGAGCGCCTGGAACATGTACCGCGAATACGGCGGCGCGCCGGCGGCGGGCGTCGTGACCACGATCGGCCAGGTCGATGGCCGCCTCTGCATGGTTGTGGCCAACGACGCGACGGTGAAGGCCGGCGCATTCTTCCCGATGACCTGCAAGAAGATCATCCGCGCGCAGTGGATCGCCGAGCGTGCGCGGCTGCCGTTGCTCTACCTCGTCGACAGTGCTGGCGTCTTCCTGCCGCTGCAGGAGGATGTCTTTCCCGACACTGACGACTTCGGCCGGATCTTCCGCAACAACGCCGTGATCAGCGCGCAGGGCATCCCGCAGTATGCCGCGATCATGGGCAACTGCGTCGCAGGCGGCGGCTACCTGCCGGTCATGTGCGACACGCTGCTCATGACCGAAGGCAGCGGGCTGTACCTCGCCGGACCCGCCCTCGTGAAGGCAGCGATCGGGCAGGAGGTCTCGAGCGAGGAACTTGGTGGAGCCTCGATGCACGCTGCCGTCAGCGGCACGATCGACTTCAAGGAGAAGGATGACCCCACATGCATCGAAAGGCTGCGCCGCCTGATGCAGGCCAACCAGTCGGCACCTGCCGCACGGACGCCGCCGATCGCGCCCACGGCACCCGAGCGCGATCCCTCCGATGTCTACGCCGTGCACCGCTCCGACGCGGGCTCCCAGTACGACGTGGTCGACCTGCTTCGCTGCGTCGTCGATGGCGGCTCGATCGATGAGTACCGCGCGGAATACGGCTGCAGCATCGTCTGCGCGTACGCGCGCATCGGCGGGTTCCCCTGCGGCATCGTGGCCAACCAGCGCAAGCTCACGCAGCGCACGATGCCCGGCGGCAAGGCCGGGCCGTCGAAGGCGGGTGCCATGCCTGCGGTCATCTACGACGACAGCGCCGACAAGGCGGCACGCTTCATCCTTGACTGCAACCAGCGCAAGATCCCGCTTGTCTTCATCCATGACACCACGGGTTTCATGGTCGGACGCGACAGCGAGCAGGCCGGCATCATCCGCTCGGGCGCCAAGCTCGTGAACGCCATGAGCAACAGCGTCGTGCCGAAGATCGTGCTCATCACCGGGGCGAGCTACGGCGCTGGCAACTACGCCATGTGCGGCCGGGCCTTCGATCCGATGCTCACGCTTGCCTGGCCCGGGGGCCGCTGCGCCGTGATGGGTGCGGCGCAAGCTGCCGGCACCCTCCTGCAGATCGATCTTGCCGCGCGCGAGCGCAAGGGCGAGCAGGTCGACGATGCCATGCGCAAGGAACTGCTCGATGCGATCACGGCCAGCTACACCGAGCAGCAGGACATCCGCTACGCCGCC
Organism: Phycisphaerae bacterium; assembly: GCA_016873375.1. Lineage (GTDB taxonomy): Bacteria > Planctomycetota > Phycisphaerae > Phycisphaerales > SM1A02 > SYIB01. The sequence goes on along the minus strand of VGXJ01000154.1, from coordinate 2,181 downwards.
TCGCGCGGCTGGGTCGACCGCATCATCGAGCCGCACCGCACGCGTGATGAACTCATCATGGCGCTCCGGATCGCTGCCCAAGCGCCGGTGGGCGAGCTCAAGGTCGGCGTGCTGCAGACCTGAGCCATGGACCTCGTCGTCGCCACCGGCAATCCCCACAAGATCGAGGAGATTCGCGCGATCCTCGGCCCCCATGGCGTGCGCGTGCTCGGACTCGATGACCTCGGCGCCTCGATTCCCGAGCCTGATGAGCCCGGTGCGACCTTCGAGGAGAACGCCGCGATCAAGGCCCGTGCCTACGCCGCAGCACTCGGCCGAACGGTGCTCGCCGACGACAGCGGCCTCGAGGTCGATGCGCTCGGCGGCCGGCCTGGGGTGCACAGCGCGCGCTATGCCGGTGCCGGTTCCACGCGCGAGGAGCGCGATGCGGCCAACAACGAGAAGCTGCTGCACGAACTCACCGGCGTGCCGATGGCGCAGCGCACCGCGCGCTTCGTCTGCGCGATCTGCGTGGCGACGCCTGATGGCCGCGTGCTCGCCACGTCGCGCGGCACGTTCGATGGCGTGATCATCGAGGCCGCGCGGGGCACGCACGGTTTCGGCTACGACCCCTTGCTGTTGGTGCCCGACGCAGGATGCACGAGCGCGGAACTCGACCCTGCCGAGAAGAACCGCCGCAGCCATCGCGGCCAGGCCGTGCGGTCGCTGCTGAGTCAGCTGTCGTCGATCGCCTGAATCAGGTCCACTCGACGCCGCACGGGTGCAGGGCGCAGGTGCGGCGAAGCCCGTCGTCGAGTGACAGGAAGGACAGTCGCAAGCGCTCGCCAGCCGTCGCGAGCCAAGGGGCACGTCCGGCGGTGCGGTCGATGCGCGCGACGGCAGCGGCCATGTCGGCGAGGGTCACGCGATTGGCCGCAGGATCCCGGCCGGCTGCATGCACGCGCGCGAGATACGCCGCACTCGCCACGTCCACGCAGAGCGCTGCCAGGCCCTCGACGGCGCTGAAGCCGTAGTAGCCCGCGCCCCACGTGCGTGCACCGCGAAGCCGTGCGCGCACCCACCGTGTCACCAGGTCATCGATGGGCTCGTCATGTCCCTCGGCGGCGTCGTGCAGTGGATTCGGAATGAACTCCGCCTCCTGAAAGCGCACGCCATGCGCAAAGCCGCGCAGGTCCGGCACCGTTCCCCATCCACTGAGGAATGCCCGCTGCCGCCGCCACTGGCGCCATGCCGTGCGCAGGAAGCCATCGGCCTTCATGCGGTCGAGGCGGGGGTCCTCGGTGCGCATGAAGATCGCCTGCCGCAGCATGCGTTCTTGGCGCTCAGTGGCAGCGCCGGCTGGATCCGCCTCGAGCTCATCCTCGAGCGTGGCCACGATCGTGGTGATGAGCTCAAGGAAGCGCTCGTCCTTCACGCTGGCCAGCTTCGCACGGCGGAGCGACTGCGCGATCCACGCCAGTCCGTCGATGCGCGTGGCGATTGATGCCTCGTCACGGCCCATCCATTGGTCCAAGACACCAGCCAGCGCGCGCAATTCGAGCGGCGATGCCTCGCGGCCTGGGAGCAGCGCGACGGCGCGCGCCTGGCCAACCGTCTCGGGGGCATCCTCGGCAATGCGCCGCAGGTCGGCCAGATGCGTGGCCATCGCCGCGCCCTTGTTGAGCTGCACGCTGCCGCATGCGAAGTTCAGGCCTTGCTGCGGCCCATCGGCCGTCGGCATCACGCTCAGCGGAAAGGAGCGACACGCCACGGGCTTCTCCTGAAGGCCGTGACGCGCATGGATGCGGCACAGTCCATCATCCTGCAGGAAGATGCATGCTCCGTCGGATCGCTGGCGCAGGAAGCGGCTGCCGCGGAACTCGACCCAGGGTTCGAAGCCAAGCTCCTGCTTCCAGCCTTGGCGATCGAGCCGTTGGAGGTCATCATCGCGCAACTGCACGGTGAAGTCGCGGCAGCAGTTGCCGCACGCATGGCAGCTGTAGCGTTGCCCGGAGAGGTCCAGCGCGAGGATGGGCAGCGACACGGCCATGGTCATCGGGCCTGCGGTGCACGCTGCGCACGTCGCGCACGAAGGATGCGGAACCCGCACCATGATCCACCGATCGATCCCAGCGGGATCGCAGCAAGCGCCTCGCCTGCACTCTCGACGAGCGCCAGCTGCGCGAACGCCGCGCCCGCATC
>VGXJ01000153.1 GCA_016873375.1 Phycisphaerae bacterium | reverse complement strand
CGTGGACCAATGCGAAGCGATGGCTTCGAGGATGGCATCATCCTTCAGCGACCACTCCACGATGAAGTCGCGGTTGGGAAGCTCAGCCTGCTTGGCCAGGGTCACCACGCGCCGCGACTCCGTCACAACCTCGTCGCGAACGGCATGCAGCGCGCTGCGCAGGCTGGTGATCGGGATGCCGCCAGCATCGATCGAGAGCGAGATGCCAAGGTCATGACCGGCGCGCGTACTAGGCGGCACCGGCATCGGCGTGATGCGATCCGCATCAGGGACCTGCGCTGTCGGCTGGGCGAACGGCGCGCCGGGCCTTGCGTTGGGCAGGCAGAACCATCGGCCATTCACCCAACCCGTGCCATCGTCGAAGACCATGCAGCGCTCTTGGCTGCCGTTGCCGTAGGTGACCATGAAGCCGCAGGTCGATGCTGCATCGCGCTTGGTCATCGCCTCGGGTGTGGCGATGGGCAGAGCCGCGGCGAGTGTTTCGGGGAGTTGCGCGAGCGGGGGCATCCAAGCGGGCGCCTCTCCATCGGCAGCGGCGGCGGTGACTGGCGCAAGCAGCACGACGCCCAAGCGCGGCGTGCAGCCGGGTGGCATCATGCCTGGCGAGGGCGCTGGGCCGGGGATGTAGCGCGGTCCCACGACGGTCGGGTACTCGAAGGCGTAGCGACCATCCTTGGCCACCAGCGTCTCCACATACGAGATCTCGATGTCCACGCGCGCTCCGGGCTCGATGTTGGCCACGCTCTGGGTGAAGATGTTCGGACGCTCCTGCTCGAGCAGGCTCGCGACATAGCCCTGCTCGCGTGCGGCTTCGTACATCGCACGGGCAATCGAGCGCTCGCGCACCTCGCCAACCACCACGCGCTCACCATCAGGCTGCACGATCGTCATGGTCATGCGATCGACGGCACCACGGTGCGAGAGTGGGAAGGTGTAGACGGCCTCGATCTTGGTGGGGTAGGTGTTCTGGTACTGCTGGCGCAGCGTGACGCGCGCGAACGGACCCACCACCGACGCCTGCACATCCGTGTGACGCAAAGGGCAGGGGCCGATGAGCTGTCCATTGGGGGCAAGCGCATCGAGCCGGCCGGCCTCGGGCATCATCACCACCCCATCCGCATACGCGGGGCGATCGATGGCGGTCGTGAAGAGCAACCCAAGGACCACCATGAGCCCGAGGGACGCCGCAATCGAGAGCGGCCGTACCCAGCGGGGCACGAACGACGGCCGCAGGCGCGCATCCTCGCGGACGGCATCAAGCAGGCGATCACGATTGGCGCTGGCCGCAGCGCGGTGACGGTCGTGCCATGACCGCAGCAGTCCATCGAGCGCATCGCGTGGCGGCGCTCCATCGTCCTCATGGGGCGAGCGCAGGATCGACAGCAGGGGCGAGTGGAACATCATGGGGTGCCTCGATTCATGGCGGGTTGTTCAAGGAATCCAGCGAGCCGCTCGCGTGCCTGCGCGAGCAGCTTGTAGAAGGCACTTCGGCCCAGTCCCAGCGCGCTGCGGGCCGCAGTCACTGGATCAGGCTCGAGGTAGTAGAGATGGATCGCCAAGCGCTCATCCTCGGGCAAGCGATCGAGCGCTCGATCGAGTCGAGCAAGCGATTCAGCATGGGCTGCATCGTCGCCGGGAGTCGTGGCACGGGAACGATCACGCTCGGCATGCAGTGTCATGGCGTGTTCCTCGTGGCGCGCGCGGCGGCCGGCGCTTCGGCGACGCTCGCTGCACACGAGCTTGGCGATGGCGTAGAGCCACGATCGGAAGCCAGTGCAATCGTGGACCTGATTGAGTTTGCGGTGGGCACGGATGAAGGCCTCCTGGCACGCGTCCTCGGCATCGGGCAGGCTTGCCGTGTGCTGGCGGCAGATCGCCAGCGTGACGGCGCCATGGCGATCGACCAGCCGCGTGAAGGCCTCGCGGTCGCCAGCCCGATGGGCATCGAGGTCGGTGCAGTCCTCGTTCACCATGTCGCTCATGGCCGCTCCTTGGGTGCTGTCCGCGTTGAGAGGCATGAATTCACGAGGAACCTCGCACTGTATTGGTGTGATAACCGATGATCTTGGCTCCAACAGACGTTTGCGGTCGAATGCCAACGCAGTTCCTGCTGCTCTTTCACCATGCGCCATCTGGCTGCCATCCTCGTTGCCCCAACGCTGCTTGCGCTCCCCGCGTGCGAGAGCGGCATGCAGGCGATCGATCGGCAGACCGAGGAGCGGATCCGGCAGGCAAGCGCCGAGATCGGGGAAAAGGCCAATGTGCCCTCGATCCGTGACCGCAAGGCCGACGGCAACCCGAATGCCTACGACGACACGCCAGGATTGCGCAGCCCGCCCACGCTGAACCCCGAGGCATCGGAACTGAGCTACGCCGCGCGCGAGCGTCCGCCATTCGACCCAAAGAAGGTGATCGCCGATGCCGCCACGCCGATCGCCGGCACCACCCTGGTCAAGCTCGACCTCGCTGGTGCAATCAAGCAGGCCTTCACGGCCAGCGTCGAGTATCGCAACGCCGAGGAGCAGTACATGCTCGCGTGCCTGTCGCTGCTCCTGGAGACCAACGAATGGACGCCCCGCATCTTCGACACGATCTCGCCGCAGTTCCAGTCGGTCGACCTCTCGGGAAATGACATCCTCAACCCATCGGGTGGCAGCACCAACGCGCTCGCGCTCGAACTCGTCAACGAGTTCGAGGTCACGCAAAAGCTGCCCTACGGCGGCCAGGTGAGTGCGAACATCCTTGCCCAGGTCGCCGACGACCTGAGCGATGCGACGATCGCCGGCCAGGACAGCGTCGAGGCCTTCTTCGCGCTCGACGTTCCGCTGCTCAAGGGCGCGGGGCTGGTGGCGCAGGAGCCGCTCATCCAGGCGCAGCGCAACACCATCTATGCCGCGCGCGCGTTCGAGGACTTCCGCCGCCGCTTCTACGTGAGCCTGGTCGATGAGTACATGGGGCTGGTCGTACAGCGCCTGCAGATCAACAACGCCAAGCAGAGCATCCTGCGCTTCAAGGCGATCGTGGATCGCGAGGATGCCCTCGTGGCCAGTGGCCGCCAGGTGCCCTTCCAGGCTGACTTGGCCAAGCAGAACGCGCTCTTCGCGGTCGATCGCCTGGCCACGCAGGAGGAAGCCTTCAAGCTCGCGGTCGATCGCTACAAGGTGCGCATCGGCCTGCCACCCGACCAGTTGCTCGAGGTCGAGACGGAGCTGCTCGACATGCAGCCACCTGTGATCGATGGCGAGGTGGCGGTGCAGATGGCGCTTGACCTGCGCCTGGACCTGCAGAACAGCCGCGACCAGGTCGACGATGTGAAGCGGCTCGTCGAGCTCGCGCGCAACGGCCTGCTGCCGGCAGTCTGCTCGACATGCAGCCACCTGTGATCGATGGCGAGGTGGCGGTGCAGATGGCGCTCGACCTGCGCCTGGACCTGCAGAACAGCCGCGACCAGGTCGACGACGTGAAGCGGCTCGTCGAGCTCGCGCGCAACGGCCTGCTGCCGGCAGTCGATCTGGCAGCCCAGATCGACATGCTGCAGGACCCGGACTTCTTCAACGGCGTGCAGCTCGATGGGGCGTTCGACGACTACACCGTGGGCATCAACATTGAGGTGCCGCTCGACCGCGTTGATGAGCGCATTGCGCTGCGGCAGGCCCAGCTTCGCCAGGAACAGGTCCAGCGAACCTTCTTCAACACGCGCGACACGGTGAGCGTGCAGGTACGCCAGTCCACGCGAGCGATCGAGCGCAGCCTCTTCTCGCTGCAGCTGCAGGAACGCAACATCGGCATCGCCCAGCAGCGGCAGGACTCAATCGACGCAGCCCCGGACCGCGCCACGCCGCGTGACCGCACCGAGACCGTCGATGCCCTTGTGCGCGCGCTGAACGACCGCGACCGCGCGCGCCGTGAACTTCAGGTCGCGATCCTCAACTACCTCAATTCGACGGGACAGCTGCGCGTATCGCAGGATGGTGGCTTGATGCCGCCCAAGGGCCTCGATGTCCGGTACCTGCGCACCGCAGAGCTCATGCCCAATCCTGTGAACGCGCTGCCCGCCCCGCCAACGCCCGTCGTGCCGCCGCCGGCGGCACCTGCCGCAGCGCCCACGAATTCCTGAACCAACCACCCATTTGCCGACCTAACCTGCACCGCGATGTCCCTCGACGAGACCCCAACCTCAACGCCTTGGCGTCGCATCCGCCTTGCGACCTTCGTGATCCTCGGCGTTGCCGCCGTGGCGATCACGGGCGTGCTGCTCATGGCTCGTCGCGGTGATGACTCGGGTTCGTCGGAGTGGTCGTCGCCAGCCGCGCGGATGCCGGGCGGCGACCGTGCTGCGGCGCGGCAGGGGAGCTTCGATGTCGTGCTGCCGGTCAGTGGAGAGCTTGCTGCCCTGCGCAAGATCGAGGTGCGCAACAAGCTCGAAGGCCGCGCGATCATCACGGAAATCGCGCCAGAGGGAAAGCGCGTGGCCGCGGGCGACCTGCTGATCAAGCTTGCCGAGGAAGAGCTGATCACCAAGCTCAAGGATGCAGAGGACAAGCTCAAGACCGCGCAGGGCGAAGTGATCGCCGCCGAGCAGAACCTGTCGATCAAGGAGCAGGAGAAGCAGAGCGAGCTCGAGAAGGCCGATGTGGCGGTGCGCATGGCCGACCTCGGTTTCCAGGGCTGGCTCAATGGTGATGTCGTCAAGAAGCGCCAGGAACTGGCCACCTCGCTTGAGACCAATCGCATCGACGCCGAGCGCCTGGCCAAGCGATTCGACGAAGCCAGGAGCCTCGTCGAGAAGGGCTTCATCAGCCGCGACGACTACGAGAAGGACCGCGTCGCCCTGATCCAGGCGAACGCCAAGGTCAAGCAGGCCGAGATCGACATCAAGGTCTACGACGAGTTCCAGTACCCGCAGGATGAGGCGAAGAAGAAGAGCGATCTCGACCAGGCCCGTGCCGAGCGCGGCCGAACCGAGCAGAAGAAGGATGCGGAACTGGTCAAGGC
>VGXJ01000152.1 GCA_016873375.1 Phycisphaerae bacterium | reverse complement strand
ACCCGGCGGCGGCAGGGTGCGCGGCTTCGGCGTGCGGTGAGCAGCAGAGCGCGTCAGGGAACTCGATCGGCATGGCTGATCTGCCAGGTCGAATGCCCTGCAGCAACCGCAGGTCACATTGAAGTGTGGACTCGGAGCGAGTCTGGTTGTCTCAGGGCGCCAGCGTCTCGATGACGTTCTGGATGACCTCGTCGGTGCGCACGCCCTCCGCTTCGGCTTCGAAGTTCAGCAGGCAGCGGTGGCGCAGCGCGGGCAGCGCTGCCTTGCGCAAGTCATCCACCGTGACCTGCGGTCGGCCGTCGAGGAGCGCGTGGACCTTGCCCGCCAGCACGATCGTCTGCGCCGCGCGCGGGCTGGCGCCGAAGCGCAGGAACCTGTTCACGTTGGGCGTGGCGAACTGGCCCTTGGGGTGCGTGGCCAGCACGAGCCGCACCGCGTAATCCTGCACGCGTGAACCTGTTCACGTTGGGCGTGGCGAACTGGCCCTTGGGGTGCGTGGCCAGCACGAGCCGCACCGCGTAATCCTGCACGCGTGGATCGATCCGCACGGCGCGCACCAGCTTCTGGTGCATCAGGATCCCTTGCGCATCGAGCACCTTTTGGATGGGTTCCTGCGCACCGGCAGTCGTGCGATTCAGGATCTCGGCGAGTTCCTCGCGCGAGCTGTAGCCGACCTCAAGCTTGAAGAAGAAGCGATCAAGCTGCGCCTCGGGCAGGGGATAGGTGCCTTCCTGCTCGACGGGATTCTGCGTTGCCATGACGAAGAACGGCCGCTCAAGCTCGTGCGTCACCCCACCCACCGTCACGCTGCGTTCCTGCATCGCCTCAAGCAGCGATGACTGCGTCTTGGGCGTAGCGCGGTTGATTTCGTCAGCGAGCACGATCTGGCTGAAGATCGGTCCCTTGCGGAACTGGAACTCGCGGCCTCGCTCGTTCTCGACCACGATCGTGGTGCCGGTCACATCGGCCGGCATCAGGTCGGGCGTGAACTGGATGCGGCTGAACTGCAGTGTGAGCGCCTGGCTCAGGCTGCGGATGAGCAAGGTCTTGCCCAGACCCGGCACGCCCTCGAGCAGGGCGTGGCCATTGGCAAACAGGCATGTCAGCACGCCGTCGACCACCTCGCGGTGACCCACGACTGCCTTCTGGATCTCGCGGCGCGTGCACTCGAAATCCTCCCGAAACTTCGCCATCAGCTGTTCGGTCTGCGACATGCGCACCACTGTAGTGCGCAAGGCACGGTGTGGTCGCCGTTTCAGCGCCGATCAAACTCGACGAAAATCCCCCAATCACCTTGCACGCATCCTGACTCCGGCTATGGTGCCCGCGTCCCCGTCCGGCGGAGGAATGCGGTGCAAGTCCGCAACGAACGCGTCACCGTGAGCAGGCCTGGCCTGCGAGTCGGGTCGACCGCCGGAGCCGGGGTTCGTTGCTCGCCTTGCATCCGCGCGAAACGGATGCGCAACCTGAAAGGGACCGATGCGTCCTTCCCTCCTTGCCCCGGCCGCACTGGCCGTGGCCTGCCTCGCTTCATCGTCCTCCGCCGCCCTCATCGCCACCTACTCGATCGGTTCAGGCTCGAGCACCAGCTCGGTCCAGATCGACTTCGCCAACGGCAATGGCTATCTCTTCAATGTCAGCTGGGATCAGGCCATGAACAGCTACCAGCTGCTGCAGTACATCGATGCCGAGCTCAGCACGGTGTCGCATTCCGCCCAGATCTATTCGTTCGGTGCCTTCGTCACGGGCATCGGGGTCGGTTCCGACTCCGACTTCGGCACGGGCGACCTTTGGCCAGTTCCGAACTACTGGCATTTCTGGACGCAGGACACCGGCTCGTGGGCACAGTCCATGACCGGCGCAAGCGGCCGCACGATCTTCAATGGATCGGCCGATGCCTGGGTCTTCGGCAGCCCCGCTTCCCCGCAGGTCGTGCCGGCACCGGGTGCGCTGGCGCTCATCGCGCTGGGTCTTCGGTCACGCCGCCGCTGAACGCGCCCCGCGCGCTCAGCTGGCCTTGACCGGCAGCTTCGTCAGCACCTGGTCGATCAGTCCGTGCTCCTTCATCTGGGGCGCGGTCAGCCAGGTGTTGCGTTCGCAGATCTCGGCGATGCGCTCGGTGCTCATGCCGGTCTGCTCGCTGTAGATCGCGTAGAGCTGCTCTCGCATGCGCAGGATGTGGCGCGCCTCGATCTCAAGGTCGGTCGCCTGGCCTTCCATCACGCCGCCCAGCAGCGGCTGGTGCATCAGGTTCTCGGCGTTGGGCAGCGCGAAGCGGCGGCCCTTGGTGCCCGAGCACGCGATGACCGATCCCATGCTCGCGGCCTGGCCGATGATGTAGGTCGCCACGGGACAGGGCACGAACCGCATGGTGTCGACGATGCCCAGGCCAGCGGTCACGCTGCCGCCGGGACTGTTGATGTACATGCTGATCTCGGCCTTGGGATCCTCGTTGGCCAGGAACAGCAGCTGCGCGACAACCGTGTTCGCCATGCCATCGCCCACGCCACCGGTGACGAAGATGATGCGGTCGTTCAGCAGGCGGCTGTAGATGTCGTAGGCGCGCTCGCCGCGGCCGGTCTTCTCGATCACGATGGGGATCAGGCTCATGGAGTCCTCGTCGTCGTCTTCGTCGTGGTTGGTGGTCAGGGAGTGGTTCATGGCGCCGCAGGATCAGGCCTTTGGCGGGAAGGTGGCGATATCGTCGACGAGCCCGTAGGCCTTGGCCTCGGCGGCGTCGAAGAACTTGTCGCGCTCGCCATCCTTCGAGACGCGCTCGACCGGCTGGCCGGTGTGGCGCGCGATGATCTCGTTCAGCAGGCGCTTGCTCTTGATGATCTGCTCGGCTTGGATCTGGATGTCGGTGGTCTGGCCGGTGACGCCGCCGTAAGGCTGGTGGATCATGACCTTGGCGTGCGGCAGGATCACGCGCTTGCCCTTGTGGCCCGCGCACAGCAGCACTGCACCGCCCGAGTAGGCGCGTCCAATGCAGAAGGTGGCCACATGGCTGCTGATGAACTGCATCGTGTCGTACATCGCCAGCGTGTCGTCGACCGCGCCGCCGGGGCTGTTGATGTAGAAGTTGATGTCCTGGCCGCGCTTCTGGTTTTCCAGGTAGAGCATCTGCATCATCACGCGTGCGGAACTCGCAGGGCCGATCTCGCCGATCAGGAAGATCACGCGGTTTTCCAGCAGCAGTTCGTCGATCGACATCTCGCGCGTGCGCTGGTAGCTCACGGAGTTGAGGATCGGCCGCGGCAGGCCGCTGGCCTCGAGGTTGTCGCTGGTGGCGGGCAGGCGCCCGGCTGCGCCGAGAAGGCTCATGTCAGTGATGCTCATGGAGAACGGGACTCTAGCCGAGCCGCGCAGGGCACGCCGGAGCTCGTTCGGCAGGTCACGCCGAAAGTGAGATGGTCCCTGCACCATCCACGCGATCACTGCATGGCGGATCGATCCGCAGGCCCGTTTGCGCGGATCGACTCACGCGCCAAACCGCACACCAAGATCCCCACCCGGGATCGGCTTCGGCGCGCGCGTCTCATCGGCATCTTGCGCGCTCGCGGCTGGCAGCACCAGCACAAACGCCGCGCCGGGCAGCATGCCACCGGCATCAGCCGCGCGCACCTGCCCACCGAGCACAGGGTGCGTGGGCCACGCATCACCGTTGCCCGCGTGCTCAACCGCACCGCCGTGCAACAGCGCCAACTTGCGCGCGACCACGAGCCCAAGCCCCGTGCCGCGCTGGCCCTTGCTGGTGGCAAAGGGCTGGAACAGTCGCTCTCGCATAGCTTCGGGCACGCCAGGCCCATCATCGCGCACGATCGTGGCCACGGCGCCGCTGGGCCACCGTGGACAGGGGTGGATCCAGTGCGTGCTCACCGCTACGCGCGGCGCCTTCTCTGGCGCTGCGTCGACGGCGTTCATGAGCAGGTTCAGGAGCGCCTGGTGCACAGCCACCAGATCGATCGGCAACTCGACCAGGCCCTCTGCCCGTGTGCGCTCGAGCGAACCGCCACGCCGTCGCAGCGCCGCCTCGGCCAGCGCGCACGCTTCGTCGACCACACTGTCGAGCAGCATGGGCTCGGGATCAAGCGGTCGATCCTTCGCAAAGGCCAGCATGTTCAGCGTGACCTGCATGACGCGGTCGAGGTTGCGTGCCACGATGGGCCAACCCTTCTGGGCCATCTCAAGATCGTGCCTCGACAGTGCCAGTTCCACGGCATCGGCACCCGAGCGCAGCCCCTGCAGCATGTTCTTGATGCTGTGGCTCACGGTCGCGACCGCCTCGCCCATCGCGGCCAACTGCTCGGTCGTAGGCGGCACGCCCAGCGTTCCATCGGCGCGCTCGACCATGAGCACCGTCTCGCCCACGCGCACGCGGTCGCCAGCGCGCAGCGCCTGATGCCCGTGGATCCGCGCGCCGTTCACGAAGGTCCCGCTCTTGCTGGCCAGATCGCGCACGAGCCAGAGTCCATCGCGTGGCGTGAGCTCCGCGTGGCGGCGGCTGACCGCACGATCGGTGCAGGGCAGGGCTTCGGTGCTACGCCCCAGGATCTGCGGTTCTTCAGGCGGCAACTCGTGCACGCGCCCCGCATCGGGGCCGGAAATCGTCCGTAGCCGCAGCATGTCCGCAGGGTACCTTGGCCGCATGCACGCTTCGGCCGATCACCGCATCGTGGTGCTTCATGGGAAGGAATCCTTCCTTCGTTCGGAGCACACGCGCCGCGTGCTTGCTTGCCTGCGCGAGCGCTTTGGTGCGGTCGATGAGTTCAGCTTCGATGGCGCATCGTGCTCGCTTGCCGATGTCCTGGACGAGCTCCGCAGTTACGGGCTCATGAGCCAGCACAAGGTGGTTGTCGTGGACAACGCCGAGCAGTTCATGCAGGGCGATGATCGGCGCCGTGCCATGGAGCGCTACGCCGAACGCCCCATGCAGGATGCCACGCTCATCCTGCGCAGTGCAGGCTGGCGGCCGGGCACCTTCGACAAACTGGTGGCGGCGGTCGGCGTGATCCTCAAGTGCGAAGCACCGGGGGCCGCCGAGGCCGTGCGTTGGGCAGTCGC
>VGXJ01000151.1 GCA_016873375.1 Phycisphaerae bacterium | reverse complement strand
TGCGGGGCTCGTGCTCCATGGGAGCGCGATGCTAGCGGCGGCCACGCGGGCGCTTGCTGCCATCGCCCTTGCCGTCGCTTGCCTTGCTGTCACGCCCTTCTTCACGCGGGCGCCCTTCCGGCGGCGCAGCCGGCGTGATCGGCGCTTGCTCGACCGGCACCAGCTCCTCGACCGGCACCGCGATGTCCTGGCCCGTCGCGTGCAGTCGTACAAGCACGAGCTGCACGAGCGTTCGCGTCTCGACGACCGATCCGACGCCCTCGCTCGTGCCGACCACCGTGCCGCGCTTGGGAAGCTTCGCCGCAAGTTCTGCGTAGGTCTGGTCCTCGTAGCGCAGGCAGCACATGAGCCGACCGCATCGACCTGAGATCTTCAGCGGATCGAGCGTGTGGCCCTGGACCTTCGCGTGCTTGATGCTGACGGGCTTGAGGACCTTGAGGAAGGTCGAGCAGCAGACGCTCTGTCCGCACTTCTCGCGGTCGGCGACCAAGCGCGCCTCGTCGCGCGCGCCGATCACCTGCCAGTGCGCCGGGCGACCGATCGTGGGTGCGAGCGCGGCCTTCATCGGAGCCAGATCGATCTCGCCCTCCACCGTCGGGTGCACCCACACGAACACCTGTTCATCACCCAGGAGCGGCTCGAGCTGCACGAGCCGGACATGGGCGCCCAGCGCGATCGCTGCCTGCTTGGCTGCAAGCGTGCGCGCGCCCCAGTCCATCGAGATGCGCTCCCACGCGGCAAGGTCATCCATCGTGGCCACGCGCAGCACCTCGCCGTCGGCGTGGAAGGGATAGTCCTTGCCGCCCGAGGCCTCGATGTAGCTGCGCACCTCGTCGCGCGAGACGCTCTTGCCGCAGCCGCCGTTGCCGCAGGTCGTGGTGAGCATCTCGCCGAGTTCGGTGCCGCGATGCGTGCGCACCACGAGCTTTGACCCGCATCCCGGCTTGGCGTCACCGCGGTACGGGAACTCGCCGATCATGCGCATCGCGCCGAAGCGCACCACGATCGAGCTCGGCGCCTTGAGTTCTGCATACGCCGCTGCGTCGACATTGCGATGGACCGGATCGGCATCGCGTTCGAAGATGGGCAGCGGGAAGATCGACACGGCCCGTGGAGTGTCGCATGGACGCTGCCTCCGTGCATCGACGGTCCCGCTAGCATTGCGCGGTTCCATGCTGCCCGTCGTCGCCATCATCGGTCGCCCCAACGTCGGCAAGAGCAGCCTGCTCAACCGCATCGTCGGCCGGCGCGTCTCGATCGTCGATCCGACCCCGGGCGTCACGCGTGACCGCATCACGGCCGAGCTGACCCTCGACCCGCCGATCGAGGGCCCCGAGGATGCGCTGCCGCGCACCGTCGAGTTCATGGACACCGGCGGCTACGGCGTCTACACCGCCGACGGCCGCCGCATCGACGACGCCGGCATGGACCTGGCTGCGCTCACGCCGCACATCGAGGAGCAGATCCGCGCCGCCACCGAGGCGGCCGATGTGATCCTCTTCACGGTCGATGCGCAGAGCGGCGTCACCGCGCTCGACGAGACGATCGCCACGATGCTGCGCCGCAGCGGACAGGCGTCCAAGGCGATGCTGGTCGTGAACAAGGTCGACGGGCCCTCCTGGGAGGCGCACGCCTTCGACGCGATGCGTCTGGGCTTTGGCGAGCCGCACATGGTCAGCGCCAACAACGGTGCCGGCCTGCGCCGGCTTCGCGAAGCGATCTGGGAGCGCGTGGGTGATGCGCCCGCCAAGCCGGTTCCGACCGAGATGAAGGTCGCGATCGTGGGTCGGCGAAACGCTGGCAAGAGCTCCTTCACCAACGCGCTCGCCGGCGAGGATCGCGTGATCGTGAGCGAGATCGCCGGCACCACGCGCGATGCGATTGATGTTCGCTTCGAGGTCGGCGGCCGCACATTCGTGGCCATCGACACCGCCGGCGTGCGCAAGCGCAAGTCGTGGGCCGACGACGTCGAATTCTATTCGAATGTCCGCACCGACCAGTCGATCCGCCGTGCCGATGTCTGCCTCCTGGTCCTTGATGCAACCGACAAGATCAGCCAGGTGGAGAAGCATCTGGCGATGCAGCTCATCGAGCAGGCCAAGCCAACGCTGATCGTGCTCAACAAGTGGGACCTGATGCCGAAGAAGGCCAAGGTCGAGGACTTCATCGAGTACCTCGGGCAGGAACTGCCGGGCCTTGACTTCGCCCCGGTCGCGTGCGTGAGCGCGCTGACGGGCGACGGCGTGCAGGATGCCATCACGATGGCGTTCAACCTCTTCCAGCAGGCGGGCCACCGCGAGACGACCGGCCGCCTGAACGCGCTCGTGCAGAGGATCCTCACCGAGCGCGGGCCGAGTTCACGACTGGGCACGATTGCCAAGATCTACTACATCACGCAGATCGAGGTCTTTCCGCCGACGATCGCGCTCGTCGTGAACAAGCCCGACCTCTTCGAGGGCAACTACGAGCGCTACCTGCTCAACCGCATGCGCGAGGAACTGCCGTACGCCGAGGTGCCGATCCGCCTGCGCTTCAGCGCGCGCAAGCGGCGCGAGAACCCGGGCGATGCCCAGCCATCCTCGGGCGGCCAGTCGGAGCAGTGATCACGCCAGCAGGCTCCGGCCTGTCATCGCCTCAGGCTTCGGCATCCCGGCCATCGCGAGCATCGTGGGGGCGATGTCGGCGAGCCTGCCATCATCGCGCAGGTGCCGCCCGCGGAACGCCTCGCCCACGATCGACAGCGGCACGGTGAAGTTGGTGTGCGCGGTCTGCGGATCGCCGGTCACCGGATCGATCATCTGCTCGGCATTGCCGTGGTCGGCCGTGATCACCAGGCTCCCGCCGCGCGCCAGCGCCGCGCGTGCGATCTCGCCCACGCACGCGTCCACGACCTCGCATGCACGCGTGGCAGCCGCCAGGTTGCCGGTATGGCCGACCATGTCGCCGTTGGCGAAGTTCACGATGATGAAGGGCTCGCAGTCCGGCGCTGCGAGCCGAGCCAGCACTGCATCGCGCACGCCATGCGCGCTCATCTCCGGCTTCAGGTCGTAGGTCGGCACATCCTTGGGGCTCGGCACGATCACGCGGTGCTCGCCGGGAAACGGCTCCTCGCGGTAATCGTTGAAGAAGAAGGTGACATGCGGGAACTTCTCCGTCTCCGCGCAGCGGAACTGCGTCAGGCCGGCATCGCTGATCACCTCTCCGAGGATCGACTCCATGCGAGCGGGCCGCTCGAATGCCACGATCACCGGCAGTCCTTCCTCGTAGTTGGCCATCGTCACGAAGCGCACGTTGGATGGCACATGGCCGCGATCGAATCCCCCGCCGGGCAGAGTGCGGAAGGCAGATTCGTCGAGCACGAAGGCCTTGGTCAATTCGCGCGGCCGATCGCCACGGAAGTTGAAGAAGATCACGGCGTCGCCGTCGCGCACGAAGCCTTCGCCGGCAGCGAGCAGGTGCGTGGGTGGGACGAACTCGTCGCCCTGGCGCGTGGGTCCCTCGGGATTCGCGTAGGCATGTTCGAGCGCGGTGCGGGCATCGGGCGCACCTTGCTCCTGCGGACCGACGAGGCAACGCCACGCACGCTCGATCCGCTCCCAGCGGTGATCGCGGTCCATCGCCCAGAAGCGACCCATGATGCTGGCGACCTGCGCTCCGCACCGGTCGACGGCCTGCTGCACGCGCGCCATGAACCGAAGGCCGGTCGTAGGGCCCGTGTCGCGGCCATCGGTGATCGCATGCACGAGCAGTCGCCTGCCGGGGAAACTGCGGGCGCTGGCGAGCTCGAGGATCGCCTCGAGATGCCCAAGATCGCTGTGCACGAGGCCATTGCTGCAGAGCCCGAGCACATGCACGCAGCCACCGGTCGCCGCAGCGTGATCGAAGGCCGACAGAAGGCCGGGGTTGGCGGCGAAGCGTCCGTCGCGGATCGCGCGCGTGATCCGCATCAGCTCTTGGTCCACGATCCTGCCGGCACCGATGTTCTGGTGGCCGACCTCGCTGTTGCCCATGACCGGGCCCTCGGGCGTCTCGGGCAGGCCGACGTCCTCACCACTCGTGCGGATGAGGGTGCTGGGCCACTCCCGGCGCATCGCGGCATCGAACGGGCACTTCGCGTGCAGCACGGCGTTGCCGGCATCCTGCTCGGCGTGCGGGTTGCGCCCCCAGCCGTCCCGGATCACGAGGACGATCGGAGTATTCACGGTCGATGAAGCCATGGTCGGACTCTACCCCGCTCTGGCCATCGGCTTCGAGGCGCTCCTCCGCTACGCTACGCCCGCACCCAAGTGCATGGAGAGCACGGAAGGATGACTACCACCTTGGCCACGGACACGGCACCACTCACCGGCGACGCCCTGCGCAGCCGCTACGACGAGATCAACAAGCGCATCGGCGAGGCAGCGACCCGGTCGGGGCGCAAGCCATCGCAGGTCGTGCTCGTGGCGGTGAGCAAGACCGCCAGCATGGAACAGATCCGCGAGCTCGTGCAGGCGGGCCACGTGCACTTCGGCGAGAACCGCGTGCAGCAGTTGCAGCAGCGCGTGGCGCAGGTCGAGGAGTTCCAGGCGCGACGCCGCGACCTCACCGGCACGGCGCCGGCGCCCGTGCGCTGGCACATGATCGGATCGCTGCAGCGCAACAAGGTCAAGAAGGCCATCGAATGCGTGCGGCTCATCCACAGCGTGGACAGCATGCGCCTGGCAGAGGACATCCAGATTGCGGCAGCACGCCGCGATGATCCTGTGGACATCCTCATCGAAGTGAACGTGAGTGGGGAAACGACCAAGCACGGTCTCCATCCCCCCGCCGTTCGTCATGTGATCGAGCAGATCGACACGATGGTGAATGTGCGACCGCGCGGCCTCATGTGCATGGCGCCCAACACGCAGGACACTGCCGTCGTGCGTGATGTCTTCGAGCGCTGCCGCGAGCTCTTCCAGGACATCCGTTCGGCGGGCGTTGGTGGTGACGCCTTCGACCTTCTGTCGATGGGTATGTCCAATGACTTCGAGATCGCGATTGAGAGCGGCTCGAACATGGTGCGCATCGGCGGTGCGCTTTTCGGGGCACCGGCTGTTCAGGA
>VGXJ01000150.1 GCA_016873375.1 Phycisphaerae bacterium | reverse complement strand
AAGACCGGCGCCATCGTCGCTCGCGGCGTGAGCGTGCCGCCCTTGCCGACCTGCCAATCGACGCGCAAGAGCCGGGTCTCGCGGCGCTCGGCCGGATACTTGAACGCGATGATCCAGCGTGGCGCCTTGCTCGCGGCACCAAGCTCGGCCTGCTGGGCAAAGGCATCGACGCGGACCACCATGCCATCGACGCCGTACGGGAGCCCCGCACGGCGGTCCCTGAACGACTCGATGCGATCGCGAGCCTCGGCAGCGCTTGAGCAGCGTGAGGCGCCATCGTTGGTGGGCACGCCCCAGGCCCGAAGATTCGACAGGAATTCCCAGTGTCCGCTTGAGGGGTCGCCTTCGCACGCGCCGCGACCATGCGCGACGAACGACAGCCGACGCGAGGCCACGAGCCGAGGGTCGCGGTTCTTGAGGGTGCCCGCGGTGGCGTTGCGCGCGTTGGCGAAGAGTTCCTCCCCGGCTTGTACGCGCTCGGCGTTGATGCGCTCGAAGCTCTCGTTGGGCATGAAGATCTCGCCACGAACCTCAAGCACGCCCGGGCAGTCGCCGCGGAGCTGCGTCGGGATGGCTCGAATGGCGCGCGCGTTGCCGGTGACCTCGTCGCCCTGCTCGCCATCGCCGCGCGTCACTGCACGGATGAGCGCCCCGCGTTCATAGCGAAGGCTGATTGCCACGCCGTCGACCTTGGGCTCGCACACGAGGACAGGCTCCCTGCCGAGCGCCGCCGTGCAGCGCGCATGCCAGGCGCCGAACTCATCGAGCGTGTAGGTGTTCTCGATCGAGAGCATCGGTACCGCATGCGCAACCTTGGCGAAGCCGGATGCGGCATCCCCGAGCCGCTGCGTGGGGCTGTTGGGGTCGTCGCAGCCATGATCGGCCTCGAGTGCCGCCAGCTCGGCCAGCAGTCGGTCGTACTCGCCGTCGGACATGAAGGGCGCTGCATCGGCGTAGTACGCGGTGTTCGCCCGGTGCAGGAGCTCACGGAGTTCGGCGATGCGGGGGTGCACGCCGAGATCGTACGGAGCGCGGATGAGCGTGGTGGATCAGGCCGATGTGCCGGCGTCACGCATGGCGCGAGCGGCTTCGAGGGCCTTCAATCGGCTGGCCTTGGCCTTGATCATGGACTTCGGGGTGCAGTGGAAGGTGATGTCGCACTGGCCGACCTTGCGGTCACCGTCCTTGCCGCCCACGAGCTGGGCGATCTCCATTTCCAGGTTGACATTGAACTCTCCGCCGGCCTTGATCAGGGCCTTGACATCGTCGCTGTTCACCACGCGGTAGACGGCCGGGCCCAGGCATGGCCGCAGGAACCGGTACTTCATCTCCTTGCAGACGACGACGTAGTCGCCGCCACACTCGCCGAAGAGGTACATGCCGCCGGCGACCTCGCTGTTGCCCAGGAGTGCAGCTCCGGCCATCGCGTTGTACCAGTTGCGGTTGACGCGGCTGAACGGCAGCACGGCGGTGAAGCGGTCCTTGTCGAGGCGCTTCATGCTGATGCCGCTCGTGAAGGCATAGGGCAGCCACACCATTGAGCAGAGGCGGTGCCAGAAGTTGTTCTTCGTGCTCATCCGGCTCAGCCACGACTCGGCCCGCTCAAGCCACGATCGACGCGGCTGTTGGGTGATGGGCTGATTGGTGGGTGCGGTCGTCACGCGGAGAGGCCCTTCGGGGGAAGTCGGCAATAGTAGCATCGACGGTCCATGCAACTGCCGCGATTCCGAGTTGGAGTGTGCAGCTGGAGCCTGCGGCCCGAGCGCCCAGAGCACCTCATGGACCTGCTCGCCCCCATCGGCCTCACGCGCGTGCAGCTTGCCTTGGTCCCGTGCGTGGAGACGCCTGCGTGGCGCGATGCGGTGGGCGTGCTGCGAGCTCGCGGGCTGACGATCGCCAGCGGCATGCTGGCCACCGTCGGCGAGGACTACACCACGCTCGACTCGATCGCGCGCACCGGCGGGGTCCGCCCCGATGCGACATGGCCCGCGACACGATCGCTCGCGGCGAGCGTGGCGGCGCTTGCCGGTCGCGAGTCGATCGGGCTGGTGACCTTCCACGCCGGCTTCATCCCGCACGAGGCCGGGCAGGAGCGAGCGATGATGGTCGCGCGCCTGCATGAGGTGGCCGATCTCTTCCAGGCGGCAGGCGTGTCCGTGGCCTTCGAGACCGGACAGGAGTCGGCAACGACCCTCGCCGACGCCCTGCGCGAGATCGACCATCCTGCCGTCGGGGTGAACTTCGATCCCGCCAACATGATCCTTTACGGCATGGGTGATCCGGTCGCGGCCGTGCGCACGCTCGGTCCATGGATCCGGCAGGTCCACATCAAGGATGCGGTGCCCGCACCGCGATCGGGTGCGTGGGGCCAGGAGGTGCAGGTAGGTACGGGTGCGGTGGCGTGGCCCGCCTTCATCGGTTCCCTCCTTGATCTTGATCGCCCGCTCGATCTGGTGATCGAACGCGAAGCCGGGGCGGCTCGAGCCGGTGACGTTCGTGTGGCGATGGATCGGCTTCGGTCGTGGTGCGGCGCGGAAGTCGATTGAACGCGTAGGATCGACGCCATGCCGACATACCTCTACGCAGTCGTGATGCCCGACGGCTCCGATGGTGAGCACTTCGAGGTGTTTCAGCGCATGAGCGAACCAGCCCTCGAGCATCACCCGGAATCCGGGTTGCCCGTACGAAGGGTTCCTGTGCCTCCGCAGTTCACCACCAACAGTGATACGCAGCGCTTCGGCGACAGCAACCTCAAGCGGCTCGGCTTCGCCAAGTTCGAAAAGGACGGCGACGGTCGATACCGGCGTACCGCCGGCAGCGGTCCCGACACCATCAGCGCGGACTGACCACGGCATGGCACGCTTCCTGCGCGATCTTGGCTGGGGACTCTTCTGCGCCAGCAGCTGGACCTGGTGCATCGGCACCTTCCTCCCCTTCCTCATGCTGCGGCTGCATGGTTGGCCGGGCTTCTGGCTCTTTCTGGTGCCGAACGTGCTGGGCTGCACGCTCTTCGGCTGGTGGTTCACGCCGGAGTCGAGCCGAGCCTTCTGCGTCCGACACCAGAAGCTGATGGCTGGCTTCAGCGCCGTGACGGTCGCATACCAGGTGGCGTTCCTTGTCTGGATGCTGCCCGCGGCGGCAGGCTTCGTCGATGAGCCTGGTTGTGCGACCGGCGCCGGCATGATGACCGCACTCGCGCTCGGGCTGGCGACCGTGGCCACGCTGGGCACATGGTGGCGCAGGGACGCAGCATGGATTGCGGTGGCGTGCGTGGCCACGATCGGTTCGATCGTGCTGCTCTGGCAGGTACCCGTCAGTCCGATGGGTGAGTGGCCGAGCGAGGGCACGCTGCCGCGGCGGGATCTCCTCCTGGCGGCGCCCGTCATCATCGCTGGCTTCCTGGCTTGCCCCGCCCTTGACCTGACATTCCATCGAGCGCGGCAGTCGGTGGAGTCGCCGAGGGCCTTCGCGGTCTTTGGCATCGCGTTCGGCCTGACCATCGTTGGCGTGGCCATGCAATGGGATGGCACGGCTGCCGCTCCCGGTGCGGCCATGCTCTGCGTCTGGTGCGTGCAGGTTCCCTTCACCGCACTGGCGCACCTGCGTGAACTGTGCGGCGTCGTGCAACGCGGGGCGCTCGATGTCCGCAAGGAGCACGGACCGGGGCTTGTATGCGTCGGATCCCAGGTGGGAGACAGTGCGCTGCGCGCCCTCGTGATGGTCGGCGTGATCGCTGCGCTTGGCATCGCGGTGCAGGCGCTCGGACCGGAATCGCCCTTCGCGTGGTATTTCCCGGGCGAAACGGGCTACCTGCGCTGGCTGGCGATGTACGGGGTGGTCTTCCCCGTGCTCGTGCTCGCTGCGCGCGCAGGCTGGAGCTTCGGCAAGTGTGTGGTCGCCGTGGTGCTTGCAAGCATGGGCGCGGAGCTCGGCTTCCTGCAGGACAGCGCCTGGTGGCTGCTCTGGCCGGCGGGCGTGATGCTGATCGCTCTCATCGATGCGTCGCGTCCATCGACCCGGAGCGCGGAATGAGGCCGGACCTCATCGAAGAGGCCTCGTCGCTTGCACCCTGGTCGGGCTGCGCCTTCGTGCCCACGATGGGTGCCTTGCACGAGGGCCACGCCTCGTTGATCCGATCGGCCGCACGGGGCAGTCGACCCGTCGTCGTGAGCATCTTCGTGAACCCGACGCAGTTCGGACCGAGCGAGGACTACGCGCGCTATCCGCGCACGCTCGAGGCCGACCTCGTGACCTGTGCGGCCGCGGGTGCCGCTGCCGTGTTCCTGCCCGCAATCGAGACGATCTATCCGCGCGGGATCGACGCGGCGCGCGAGGACGCCGCGCACCTGTCGTTGCCCGCCGTGGCGACGCAGCCAGGACTCGAGGATGCCTGCCGACCGGGCCACTTCGCAGGCGTGGTGCAGGTGGTCTCGCGGCTCTTCGAACTCGTGCGGCCCGCCGTGGCGCACTTCGGCGAGAAAGACTGGCAACAGCTTCGTGTGATCACGGACATGGTCGAGATGCACCCCACGCGCTTTGATGGCCTGCGGATCGTGCCGGAGCCGACGGTGCGGGAAGACAACGGCCTGGCGATGAGCAGCCGGAATCGTTACCTCGAGCCGGGGCAGATCGAGGCTGCCCGCGGACTCAGCCGTGCGCTGCAAGTCGCCTGTGCCGCGCAGCATCCCGGGACCGCCGAGGCGCTCATGCACGGCACGCTCGAAGAGCACGGACTTGAGGTGCAGTACGCCGTGGTGCGCAGTGCGCAGTCGCTCATGCCGGTGCACGGGTTCGAAGCCCCCACGCGCGGCTTGATCGCGGCGAAACTCGGCAACGTCAGGTTGATCGACACGATGGCGCTTCCGATCTGGCGCTGAGCGCCGCTACCATTACGGCATGCTCCGCCTTGCAGCCTGCATCGTGCTCTCCTTGGTCGCCGCGGCACCCGATGACATCGTGCCGCCCGCCGCACCGCCGGCCAAGCAGCCGCCTGCCGCTCCGAGCGGCCCTGCCGATGCCCCTGCATCGAAGCCCAACGCACAACCGGTCAGCCTGCCACCCGTGTCCGTCAAGTGGCTCGAGAAGCTGGAC
>VGXJ01000149.1 GCA_016873375.1 Phycisphaerae bacterium | reverse complement strand
TCTGGCTGTAGGCGTTCTCGCAGCGCACCCGTAGCCGTGCGAGCCGGTTGTAGGCCACGACCAACCAGATCAACGGAGCGGCCAGCAGGATGAGCACCGCCAGCACGACCACAAGCATCGTGGAGACGGCCAGGAACCCCGGCATGACAGAGAAGAGAGCGACCGAAGTCATCGTGCCGCGGCACTGTACTGCGCCCGGCTACGCTCACGCCGTGCGCTTTGACGAAACCACCCTGTCGCCGATCCTGATCCGTGCCCTCCATGCTCAGGGCTTCCATGAAGCCACGCCCGTCCAGGCGCAGTCGATCGAGGCTGCCGCAGCCCGGAAGGGGGTGCTCGCGCTGGCGCCCACCGGCAGCGGCAAGACCTATGCGTACGCGCTCCCGGTGCTCGACGCCCTCATCACCACGCCACCGCGCCGCCGCCGCGGCCAAGGCATCGATCCCCGCGAGCGCCTGCGTGCGCTCGTGCTCGTGCCCACGCGTGAACTCGCCCAGCAGGTCGCCAAGGACCTGCAACTCCTCGTACGCGGCACAGTGCTTCGCGTGGCGTGCGTCTATGGCAAGAGCGCCATCGCTCCACAGAAGGAAGCCGTCTCGCAGGGCATCGATGTCCTTATTGGGACACCCGGTCGTGTGCGTGAATTGCTTGACGACGACGCTGTGACGCTGGCATACCTCACGCATGCGATCATCGATGAAGGCGATCGCATGAGTGACATGGGGTTTTTGCCGCAGGTCACGCAGATCCTCGAGCGTGCGCCCGGCGACCGCATCACCATGGCGTTCAGCGCCACGATGCCGCGAACACTGCGTGATACCGTGCTTGGCCTGCTTGGCACCGACCCCGTCGAGGTTGGTGTCGGTCGCCAGAACGCTCCTGCCACAGAGGCTGGCCACGACGCCTACCTCGTCCAGGATGAGCACAAGGTCGCCATGCTGCTCTGGTGGCTCAAGCACGAGCGTCGCAACGGTGTCGCAGTCTTCTGCCGCACGCGTCGCCGCGTCGGTTGGGTCGAGGGTGCGCTGCGCCGTCATGGCGTCGCGGTGGCGATGCTGCATGGCGACCTGTCGCAGACCCGTCGCAACCAAGCACTTGAGGCCTTCGCCTCAGGGTCGGCCAAGGTGCTCGTGGCGACCGATGTCGCCGCGCGCGGGCTGCATGTGCCGGCCATCAAGGCGGTCATCAACTACGACGTGCCGATCATGCTCGAGGACTTCGTGCATCGTGTGGGTCGCGCTGGCCATGGTGGCGGCAAGGCCCAGAGCGTGACCTTCGTCGCGGGGCTCGATGCTGATCGCTGGAAGCGCATTGGCGACTTCGCCGGCGTGGAGATCCCGGCGCGTCCAGC
Organism: Phycisphaerae bacterium; assembly: GCA_016873375.1. GTDB lineage: Bacteria > Planctomycetota > Phycisphaerae > Phycisphaerales > SM1A02 > SYIB01. The sequence continues at coordinate 3,795 of VGXJ01000149.1, read as the reverse complement.
CCCTGATCTCTCTGAGTTCGGCGTGGCGAACAAGAATCGTCGAGCTGCACCGGCATCGGCTGCAGTCACGCGGGGAGCCCGGCCATCCAAGCCGACGCGTGAGATGCGTCGATCCGATTCCACGCGGCGCCAGAAGGACGCACCTGAAGGATCGATGGCGGAATCGAGTGCAAGCGTGGATCGTGCGGACCGACCCTTCTGGAACAACAAGGGGCCCCGTGGCCCACAGCAGCCACGCCGTGCCGGCAAGGCCGACAGGCTCTCTCGATTGGCCAGCAGCAAGAAACTGCGTGGCCTGATGCGCAAGCAGCCCCTGACGCCGGACCAGAAGCCTGGCGGTGGCGTTCGTAAGCCCAAGGCGTGAGCACACCATGGCGATGACCCGTCGGTCCAAGTTGATCGTGATTGCACTCATTGCGGCAGGGGGTGTCGCCGCACAACCCATGATCTTTGGATCGCAGGTCGATCGATGCACGCCCACCTTCACCAAGGCAGTGATCGCACAGGGAAGCCTTTGGGTGACCAATGGTGCCTCGAGCCCGGGCGTCGACTGGATCAATCTCGAAGTCGAGGATGCTGCACCTGATCAAGGAGTTGACCCTGACCTTCCAGGCTGGCTCGATCTGCCCATCGTTCCAGAATCCGCCTTGGAGCGTCGGGTCGGGACGATCGCCCTTGGCTGGCCGGTCCGTTGGTCGTTCTGTCAATGGGTTGCCACCGACACAGAGCACTTCTTCCCGCCGATTACCGAGAACGAAGAGCCGTGTGCATCACTTCGTCGTGCCACGCGCGAGTGGGGCGGCTCGGCGGACGGCGCAGCCGTCCAGAGCTGGATGAGCGGCATGGGAGTGATCGTCTGCTGGCTCACGATCGCCGCACCCATGGCCCTGGTCGTGCTGGCGAAGCGTCAGTCAGATGGCAAGAGCGGCAGCGCGCCGTAGACCACCACGAAGACGAGCGCGGCGAGGAGCACCATCACCCCGAGGATGTTGGCGGTGAGCCTGAGCACGCCCGGCAGGAAACGATCCATCGATGGCGCCTTGACGGCGCGATAGACGATCGCGATGCCGAAGCACAGCGGCACGATCAGCAGCCACCAGAGCTTGCCGAGGTGTACCGGCTCGAGGAACGGTATCCACGCAAGGCCCATCATGACCCCGCCTCCTCGGTCCGACGCCGCTGGAGCGTGTCCAGGACCAACGACACATTCAGCAGCCCAGCCAACGCACTGAAGAGGGTGCCGATTTCATTGGAATACGTAATGGATTTGAGCGTGCTGACTCGGGGCTGCGCACCACGGTCGATGAGCCGCGACGGAGGCGTTTCGACCAACCGCCCGTACTGCCCAGCCTTGATGAGCCGCGTGTTGCCCCAGTCTGCAGCGAACGCGACCGGACCCGCCCCAGCCTGCATGACAAACCAGAGTCCATCCTCGCGTCGATCGACTGAGTCGAGGCCGCCAATCGCGAGACCCGAGAAAAACAGGCCAATCACGGCGGCCATGGCCCAGGCACCACGGCGCCGATGGCCAAGTCGAATGAGCCCATAGCCCGGGAGGAGCCAGCCTAGGGCTGCCTCGAACCAGTTCAGTCCATCCTCGTCAGGCATGGTGCTCATGGGAGTGCCGCACTGTAGAGTGTAGGGAAGCGCGCGGAGTCTTCCGGCGTGGAGGACCCCACCATGAGCGACTCGTACGACCCAGCCAAGCCCGAGCCCAGCTACGGCATGCAGGAACGGCGCAGTGGCGAGGATCGCCGCGACGTCACACCAGCATCACCGACCAACCTTGAGCGCCGCCGTGGCCCAGGCCGTCGGCTCACTGACTTCATTCGGAGCGCCGAGGAAGGCGAGATGAGCCGTGAGCAATACATGTGGCTGATGGCCATCGACGCCTTCAAGCGGGTCAATGGCAAGCCATTCCCGAGCTGGACCGATGTGCTTGAGGTAGCCCGAAAACTCGGCTACCGGAAGACCATGCCCATGGAGATCAACTTGGGCGGTCGCTGTGAGGACTGGACCGAACGCCACGATGCCTCAAGCGGCGTGAACAAGGAAGCCGCTGACGACGAGTGAGCGGCCAGAGCACGGATTGACCGGAACTCGTCGTGAAACGACGGAATGCGTGGCCAACGGGCCGTTGGACATGCTGTGAGGCGCGTCCTGATCGGCTCACTGGGTCAACAGAGCCGGATCACACAAGCGGGATCACTTCGCGTAGTGATCGGCGTTGATCTGAATGTACTTCTTCCACTCCTCAGGCAGGTCATCCTGGGGGAAGATCGCCCGCACAGGGCACTCGTCCACGCACAACCCGCAGTCGATGCAGGTGCCTGGGTCGATGTAGAGCTGCGTGGCTCCCGCGAACGAGCCCTCGGCCTTGGTGGGATGGATGCAGTCAACAGGGCAGACCTCGACGCAACTGGCGTCCTTGGTCGCTATGCACGGTTCGGCGATGACATGTGGCATGGTCGTTGGCGTGGGGGAACGAGTGGCCTGAAGTGTAGTGCGCCACAAAAACACCGAGAGCCGGCTCGAGGCCGGCCCTTGGTGTATTGCTTGACCAACCGCCGAATTACTTCGACTTCTTGGCGGTCTTCTTCGCGGCCTTCTTAGCGGCCTTCTTCTTCTTTGCCATGGTGATGGGCTCCATGTTGGCTACGCTTCGGGTCGGAGAGCCAGTCGAGGCGCGCAGCGTTACCTCGGTGACCGCACATGTTGTACCGTTATCGACGGGAGTTGGAAAGGGGCTTGATCCAAAATTGTCGATTTTGGTTCATGACAGGCCTTGACAGCACTCACCCTCGACGACGAACACGATGCACACCACCACCACCATCGCCGTCGTCGGAGCATCCGGTCGCATGGGTCGTGCGGTCATCGACGCAGCGATGGATCCATCGTTTCGGTGCCGATCCATGCTTGAGGTCGACGCCAAAACCACGGATTCGCAAGCGGTTGCAGCGATCGACTGCGTGATCGACTTCAGCAGCTCGCAAGGCGCGATCCGCGCGGCACGGCTGGCGACCGACTGCGGCGCAGCACTGCTGTCCTGCACGACCGGGCTCGACGACGAGGCCCGTGGTGCGGTCCGGGAGGCCTCAAAAAAAATCTGCGTGATGGTCGCCCCGAACACCTCTTTGGGCGTCGCAGTGGCCCGCCGGCTCTGTCGCGATGCCGCCCGCTTGCTGGGATCCGAGTACGCAGTCGACCTCATCGAGCATCATCACGATCGAAAGGTCGATGCTCCGTCCGGCACGGCATTGGCCCTTGCCGAGGCCGTCGCTGCCGGCTCTGGTCTGCCATTTGCCCCATCGCGCATCCACAGCATCCGGGCTGGGGACACGATCGGTGCACACTCAGTGCAGTTCGCTGGCCCGTTTGAGACGATCCGCATCGAGCACGACGCTGTGAGCCGGCAGCTCTTTGCGGTCGGGGCCTTGCGCCTGGCTCGTTGGCTCCACGGCCACCCGGCGGGACTTGTGACGATGGATGACTGGCTCGACGACCGGCTTGGCCACCAGACAGGAGCACCACGATGACGGCGATCTTCCGATCGACCCAATTGGCATGCGGTGCATGGTTGCTCTCGGAGCGCATGCCATCGATGTCTAGCGTGAGCGTGGCGTGGCTCTCTCCTGTCGGCACGGCCGGTGATCCTGCGGGGGCCGCAGGCGAAGGCGAGAGCGCCATGTGTGCCGAGTTGCTCCTGCGTGGCACTGAGCAAAGCACCAGCGAAGAACTGGCCCGCCGGCTTGATGTCCTTGGCGTGCAGCGCAACACCTCGGCAGCCGTGCA
>VGXJ01000148.1 GCA_016873375.1 Phycisphaerae bacterium | reverse complement strand
TCGAAGCGTCGCATGATGAGCTCGGGCTTGCCCGAGCCTGTGCCCGCGCAGGTCGAGCAGGCATCTTGCTCGTGATAGATCTGCCCCTTGGTGAAGAGCTTCTCGGCCTTGCGGGTGCGCTGGCGCACGACCGTGCCGTCACCGCCGCAGGCCTCACAGGCCATGCTGCGACGCAGCGAGCGCGCGGCCTGCGCAACCTGGCTGGGAGTCGTCTTCTTGACAGCGGTCTGCGCGGGAAGGGATGGCCCGCCGGCAACGCTGCCTGCGGACTCGGGTGCAGCATCCTGCGCCAGAGCCGGCACAGCCAGCGCGCAGCACGCCACAACAAGCATCGTTCTCAGGATCGTGTTCATGGAGCCACCCCCTCGTTCGGCTGTGCGCTGGGGGCCTCTTCAGCGGGAACTGCGATTTCCTCGATAACTTCCTCAATCACGACCGCGCCATCGGGCCCGGGCTCAGCGGTCCACTCGACCCAGGAACCGCTGGCATCGAAGTCGGGCCGCAGGATGCCTGACTCGACCATCTGGTCGGTGAGCGATTGCCAGCGGCGCGCCTCCATGCGCCCGAGCTGCGCCGGGGTCATGCCCTCGGGCATGATCAGCGTTCGCTGCGCCTTGGAGCAGAGCTCCATCGCCTGCTCATCCATGGCACGATTGAGCTTCATCATGCGCGTGTGGTAGGGGGTCGGATTCGCCAGGTACGCGGCCCATCCTTCCCTCACGCACTCGATGAAGGACTTCACGCCGTCAGGTTCGGCGTCGACGCGCTTGGAGGTGGTGATCAGCACCGTGGAATACGGGTCGAAGCCGCAATCACTGACCATCAGGCACTTGGTCTGGATGCCGTTGCGCAGGAGCGTGATCGGTTCGCTGCTGCACCAGCAGACCACGCCGAGCTTCAGATCGCGCTCGAAGGTGGCCACACCGGGCGAGCGGCTGACGAGCGTCACGCCTTGGTCGCCGAGCATGTCGTTCATGTGGCGCACGAAGGGCAGGCCGGGCTCGATCTCGATCGTCAGCCCCGTGGTCCATGCCTGCGCGAGCGTCTGCGCGGGGTTGGAGTCGTGCAGCATGATGGCGGTCGGCGCGTGCTGGAACGTGGCGAACAGCCCGACCACGTCCTGGCCGCTCGCTCGTGCGAGCAGGATCTGGTCCGCCTGCGCGAGCGCGTAGTCGCAGGTGCCTGCGGCGACCAGCGTGCAGGTCGGGGTGCCACCCGCGCCCTGCAGCAGCGTGACCATGTAGCCCGCGCGCTCGAAGATGCCATCCTCGACCGCTGCGAACAGACCGCCGAACTCTGGCTCGGCGACCCAGTTGAGCTGCACCGTGATCGGGACGAGCGATGGCGGCTCGACCGGTGCCGGGGGGGGCGGCTGGTCAGTGGCCTGGGCGAGGAGCGAACATGCCAGCAGGATCGTCGTGATGGCCATGCGATGAGCCTACCGCGGACCCATGCAGATCACTGCGGGCACTGACCCCACGCGACGAGCATGATGCCCAGGTCGGCGCCACCGACGGCGCCATCGTCATCCAAGTCCGATGCTGCGTCCGCGGTGCCCCAGGCAGTCAGCAGGATGCCGAGATCCGCCCCGCCGACGAAGCCATCACGATCGAGATCAGGTGCGCAGGCGGGAGTCGCGTCGCCCAGTTCCGCGACACCGATCTGCTGGCCGTTGCCGTCGGCGTCCTGATCGTTCCAACGGCCATTCGACCCTAGAAGTTCCGTGAAGTCCTCGGTGCCGCCGCTGTTGTTCGGTTCGCCCGGGTTCCAATTGGTGTAGGTGGTCGGTGCTCCATCCGTCCAGGCGAACTGTCCTTCGACCTGGACATCGTTGAAGCCGATCCAAAGCCGGCGGTCCACGCCACCGAAGTTGGCCACGTTCGCACGCACCCACTCGTTCTCCTCGGCATCCTGGATCGACACAAGGTGGCCGCCAAGCTGCACGGCGGTGGCTTCCGCTGCTGCCCACGTGGCGGCTGCGTACGCCACGTACCGCGTACCGGTATCGGGGTGAGTCACCTCGAAGAGCGCACCATCGGCAATGGTGAGCGTGCCGGCACCGCTGGCAGCGCCGGTCTCGCTCGAGCCATAGCCGCCGATGCGCACCAGGTACTGCTGGCCGGCAGTCGCCGCGATGGTCACGCGCGACTGGGCGCCGCAGGTGTCGTCGCTGCAGCCGAGGATCGATGTCGCGGTGGCGCCGCAGTCGCAGCCCGCGTAGACGGCAAGCTTCGTATCCCAGGTTGCACCGCCGCAGGTCGCGATGGTCACCAGTCCGGTGGCCGCCGGCGTCCAGCAGAACCAGATGTCCTTCCACACCTGCGACTGGTTGAAGAAGTTGCACTGGGCATGCAGGGGGCCATCGGTCGTGGCTTCCACGCTGGTGAAGGTGAACGATCCGAGACCGGCGATCGGCTCAGCACTCACGCACGCATCGTTGGCGGGGGGAGCAGCCATGGTCGAGGCTGCGAGTACGTGGACGACGAGGGCGGCGGTGATCATGGTGGCTCCTGGATGGTCGGAATGTGCCCCCAAGGTGGCTCGGGTCCAACGGCGAAGGCCTCGATTCCCGGCACGCGTGGCCTGCGGATCGTGCGTGGCGCGTTCGGCCGTCGTTGGTTACGGTGCACCGATGCAATCGACCTTCCTCGCGATCCTGCTCGGTACAGCCGTCGGCTGCCAAGCACCCGCCACCGCGCCGAAGCAGGCGGCGGTTCCGGCCGCATCGCCCGCGCCGCAGCAACCTGCGCTCGACGCGTCCCAGGTGACGCCCCCCACGGACTCGTCTCGCGAATCCATCAAAGAGCCCTCGAAGGAAGCCCTTCGCGAACCTGCCAAGCCCAAGCAGTCCGAGTGCAAGTTCCTCTGCCCGGAATCGGTCGATCTCACGGCGCTCGTCGAGGCGCCGCCCAAGCCGGCGTCGGCTGAGCATGCAAAGGACGAAGCGACGCTGCTGTGGCTGCAGGACCGCCGCATGCGCGAAGACGAGTCGCGCGCCTGGCGCAGCCTGAGCTTCGACCTGACGTGGTTCGATGAAGCGCTCGATGCGCGTCTTGACCCCACCTGGTACCCGATCATCTTCCGGACCTTCAATGAGGTCCGCAACGATGTGAGTTTGCTGATGATGGATCTGCCCGAGTCTTTCAAGCGGGAGCGTCCGCACGCAAACCCTCTGATCCTGCCGTGCCTGCCACGCGAAGATGCGATCACCGTCAGCGGCAAGGTCACGCTGGCCAATGGCTATCCCTGCGGGCCGGCCCTTCGTGCCACCGTCTTCGCAGCGCTGCTGTCCAATCTCTTCGAGGATCGCAAGGATGCGCTGATGGAACGGGCACGCGAGGTCGGCTTCGCACGCACGCTCGGCGGCGTGAACTATCCATCGGATGTTCGCGCGGCAGAGCAGCTCGGCACGGCGCTCGCGCGGCAGATCATCGCCGGCGATGCGTGGACCAAGCGCAAGGTCGAACTGCAGGATGAGCTCGCGGTGATCGTGCAGTTGCGGGAACGCGCGCCAAAGCCGGTTGAGCCTGAGCCCGCGACGGACGCGGCCAAGCCGCGTGAGCCCGCAAGCGCGAACCCCAAGTGACTTCCGCTCCGAAGGGCATTTGAGCCCAGACAGCCGTCGATGGTGCTGCGCTTTGCCGCAAACCAGTCCCGGCCGTCGCTGTAGTCTCTTCGACATGAGTCAGTCTGAGCAAGAGCGCCCCCTCGTCATAATTGCTGAACGCCAGGAAGATCGTGGAGACGATGTTTCGTTCGCCTTGCTTGTCGTGCCCTTCTACCGGCGTAGATACGCCTTGGTGGCGCTGTGGCTGGTACTTCTGGCTGCGAGCATTCAGCTGTTTCCTGGGTCATCAGATTTAAGGCGCTGGTCCTTCTCGGTGTCCTTCGAACCCACGCCTGAGATCAAGGCCCAAGGCCAAGGCCAAGGCCAAGGCCAAGGCCAAGGCCAAGGCCAAGGCCAAGGCCTCGATGGCCTGGCAGGCCTTCTCGCCGGGTTAATGTCGGCGTTTGACCCGAACACGACGAAGCAAGAAATGATGGCCATGGATTGGTCACGGATCGGAACGGGCTCGAAGACGGAGTTGCTGCGAGGACAATTGAACATCTCGGCGCAGACTGTCGGGGAGGATGTACCCCTGTCCGTAACCGCACTTCATGCAGCGGCAACGAAGTGGGCAACGGAACAAGCGACCGCCTGGAGTAGTTTCCGTACTGCCACCGAAGCTGCGCTCCTCGACCGAACGAATGCCCTCGTTGGTGACGCTACGACGACCATAGAAGCGCGACAGGCAGCCGAAACGGCTCTGGCAACTGTGCGTGCGGCGGCTGTCACGCCGCCGCGGTGGATCGTGTCAGCCATCGCTTCGACAGATCTCCCGGCAGCAGGAATCGGCAAGACATGGGCCTTACGAATCGTCGCGTCGTTTGCCGCCGCTGTGGCGGTCATCGGTTTCGCCATTGGATGGTCACATGTTGCTTCGGCGGCACATGTACAGTCGGTTTCTGAGCGACGATTGCGCACTTGAGCCTGCCGTCGGCGTGCGTTAGCGTTCCCGCCCCATGCCGTCGCTCTTCGATCCGCTGCCCGTCGGCCGCCTCAGGCTTCCCAACCGCGTCATCATGGCGCCGCTCACGCGTTGCCGCGCGGCCCAGCCGGGCGATGTGCCCACGCCGCTGATGGCCGAGTACTACGCCCAGCGCGCGAGCGCGGGGCTCATCATCAGCGAAGCCACCTGGATCGAGCCGCAGGCCAAGGGCTATCTGTGGACGCCAGGCATCTTCACGACGGCCCAGCGCGATGCGTGGCGACAGGTGACCGATGCGGTGCATGCCGCGGGCGGCCGCATCATGTGCCAGCTCTGGCATGTCGGTCGCGTCTCGCACGCCAGCGTCCTTCCCGAAGGCATGGTGCCCGTGAGCAGCATGGCGACCGAGCACGAGGCACATACCTTCGCGCTCGATGCCGAAGGCAAGCCCGGCCGCGTGCGCTGCACGCCGTGTCGTGCACTGACGTTCGAGGAGTTGATGAGCGTGCCGCAGGCCTACGGACATGCAGCGACACAAGCCATCGATGCAGGGTTCGATGGCGTCGAGATCCACGCTGCCAACGGCTACCTGCTCGAACAGTTCATGAATGGCGTGCTCAACA
>VGXJ01000147.1 GCA_016873375.1 Phycisphaerae bacterium | reverse complement strand
CCAGGCCGCGGAAGAGATCCGAGCCCTTCTTGCCGAGGTTGAGCAGCAGCGGGAATTCCATGACGAGCAGCGGCACGGTGATGAGCCAGTCGATGTAGCGGTACGCAGTCGGGAACTGCTTGATGGTTGCGCCGACAATGCGCTGTCCGTTGTCGTCAAACAGACCAGCCACGCCCTCGAGGTAGATGCCTGCCATGCGCCAGTAGTGGAAGGCGGCGACGGCGCAGATGATGCCAGCGACCGTCATGGCGGTCTGGTACTGCACCTTCACCGTCTTGCGCTGCAGCCAGAAATAAATCGTTCCGGCGCCCATGGCGACGGTCGAAAGCCAGAAGAGGTACATGGTGACCCCTTCCATACTTAGTCCTGCGTTGAGTGCACGCATGGTGGTGGACATGTCTGCAAGAAGTGCTGTCACGATGGGTCTCCTGGGGCCGTGCTGGACCCAAAGATGGGGCCGATGCAGGGCAGATGCGAGTATGAAAATGACGACAAAGCGGCCATGTGTTCATGTCTGGCACCCCGCTCGGATTCACCTGATCCGGCAAATGGCGTCGCAAACTGCGATCAAAGGCGGGACGCCCGTCGACGAAGTCGCATAAAATCATTGAGGAAAGGGATTTATGCGAATGGCGCTGCTTGACTGGACTCGTCCCCTTGTTGGCACATGCGGCGATGGAGTGCGGGGAGATGATCCAGTCGATCGCCGGAGAGCAGTGGACGGTCCGGGCGCTCCCTCGCGAGCACGCCCTTTGCCGCGCGGATCGAGCGGCTGACGGGCCGCGAGTCGAGGGGGGGGTGCCGACGGGGTACCGACGGGTCCCGCCGACTGACCTCGTGGGCGGAAAGGCAGCCAACGGCTTCGGGCTGCACGACATGTCGGGCAACGTCACCGAGTGGGTGGGTGATTCCTTCGGACAGTATTCGTCGACGCCACAGGTCAATCCCTTCAATGCCTTTGGGAGCTCGAAGAGTGTGCGCGGAGGTTCATGGCAGAACACGACGAACAACAGCCGCTTGTCGTACAGGAACTTCTACCAGCCGACGGTCTCGAGTTCGCTCATCGGATTCCGCGTCGCGCGCAATCCCTGAGCGCACCCATGCGCCCCCGGCCGTGGTGTCGTCATGGCGCGTGTTAGCGTGCACGTTCCATGATCCAGCCTCTGTCCGGTCCTGCTTGGACGGTCCGAGCCCTTGAACCTGCGTTGAGCCCGTTGATCGGCGGGGCCGAGGATCAGCCCTCGGCGCCAGCATCGGCTCTGCCCGCGGGGCTCGTAGGCCGGCGCTTCGCCGCAGTGGTGCCGGGCTGCGTGCATGATGCGTTGCGTACTGCGAGCGTGATCGTCGACCCTGATCGTGCCGACGGTGAAGCGGCGCAGGAGTGGGTCGGGCATGCCGCGTGGGGCTGGCACCGCTCGGTGGACCTCGACGAGCGCGCGCGAGCCCACGAGCGCATCGATCTCGTCTTCGAGTCGATCGACACCTGCGGTTGGGTCTGGCTGAACGGCCGCCGCCTCGGTCATGTCGAGAACCAGTTCAGGCCGTGGCGCTTTGATGTGCGCGGCATCATGCGCACCCTGGGCAATTCGATCGGCGTCGACCTTGACGGTCCGGTGTCGACGGTGCTCGCCCGTGCGCGCGAACTCGGCGAGCGGCCGGTCAACGGCGACTGGACTCCGTATCCATTCCTGCGCAAGAGCGCGTTCAGCTTCGGCTGGGATTGGGGCCCGAAGCTGCCGTCGTGCGGCCTCGGACCGTGCTGGATCGACGCATGGAGCGTCGCGCGCATCGATCATGTCCGACCGCTCGTCACGCACTGTTCGATGGAGAGGGCCACCGTCGAGGTCATGGTGGATCTTGAGTTCGCGCGCGATGGCACCGCGCCTGATGGTCTCGAACTCGAGATCGAGCTCTCGCTCGACGATGGCCGTGTGGTGCAGGAGCGCGTGCGTGTGCGAACCGCATCGCCGTCGATCACGATCACCATCGATCGGCCGCCACTGTGGTGGCCGCGCGGCATGGGTGCTCAACGACTGCATCCGCTCACGGTGCGCCTGCGCCATGGCGGAGGTGTGCTGGGCTCATGGTCGCGCCGAATCGGACTGCGCTCGGTCGCACTCGATGCGGCGCCGGATCCTGATGGGTCAGGGTCGCCGTTCACGCTGCGCGTGAATGGGATGCCGGTCTTCTGCCGTGGTGCGAACTGGATCCCTGTGTCGTCGTTCCCGATGTCCGAAGGCCGCGAGCGTGCCCGTGCGCTGCTCGAGCAAGCGTGCGAAGCCAACCTGAACATGCTGCGCGTCTGGGGTGGTGGTCAGTACGAGCCGCAGTGGTGGTACGAGGCCTGCGACGAGCTCGGGCTGATGGTCTGGCAGGACTTCATGTTTGCGTGCGCGACCTATCCCGAGGAGCAGCCCTACGAGGAGTCGATCAAGGCCGAGGCTCGGCACCAAGTCGCACGGCTCAGCGCGCATCCGAGCGTGGTGCTCTGGTGCGGAGGCAACGAAGACATCCTGGCTTGGTTCTCGTGGGGATTCCGCGAGCGGCTCAGGCCGGACCAGAGCTGGGGCCGCCGCATCTGGCTGGAGTGGTTGCCTGCGATCTGCGCGGAGCTCGATCCGACCCGTCCATACTGGGCTGAAAGCCCGTGGTCGGGTTCGCTTGATGTGCATCCCAACGATCCCGATCGAGGCGATCGCCACACCTGGGATCTCAAGCTCGACGCGTACCGGCAGCAGGTCCCGAGATTCTGCAGCGAGTTCGGCCAGCAGAGCCAGCCGGCCGTCTGCACCTGGCGAGGCGCCGTCGGCGACGGGGCCCTTCAGGTCGGACACGCCTCGATCGCCCGCAGGCAGCGTGCGTGGGGCGGAGATGAAGAGCAGTACGGCAAGGTGCTGCCGCAGTGGTTCACGACCACATCTGACTTCGGTGCATGGGTCTGGCAGGGCCAGCTCCTGCAGGCCCGCGCGATGCGCTGGGCGATCGAGTGGTACCGCGCGAACCAGCCGCGCTGCATGGGTGCGCTCTTCTGGCAGTGGAACGATGTCTGGACCGGCCCGAGCTGGAGCGTGATCGATGTGTCAGGCCGGCCGAAGCCTGCGTTCCATGCGGTGCGCAGTGCGTGTGCGCCGCGAGCCGTGGCACTCGTGCCGCGCGAGGGCGCCACGCAGGTCGTCACGATGAACGATGCGACCGAGGCATGGTCCTCATCGGTCACCGTGCAGCGGATCGGTGCGGATGGCCGGGCGATCCGTACGGTTCGTGTTCCATTCACCGTCGGGGCGCGATCAGTCACGACGATCTGCACCGCCGAGGAAGTCGTGGGTGGCATCAGCGATGCAGCATGCGAACTCTTCACGGCGGACTGCGGAGAGGATCGGTCGGTCCACCTGCCGCAGCGCGATCTCCTGATGCGCTTGCCGTTCCAGGAGCCGTTGCGCGAATGCGTACGGACGGAAGCGGGCGGACGCCGTGAGACCTGGCGCGTCACCGCCCGAGGCCTTCTGGTCGATGCCTGGCTCGAGCCGCTCTGGCCGTGGGTGCGCACGCACGGCAACCTTCGCACCTTGCTCGACGGCGAGTCGATGGATGTGGCCATCGACTGGATCGAGCCCTGCGCCGATGTGCCGGTCCGCACATGGCTCCGGTCCGCGAATGAATTCGGCGGGCACCCCATGGAGCCCCGCGCGTTCAGGCCGTGAACAGCCTGGCGACGGCAGCCCACAAAGGTTGATCGAATGCCACCGAATTCGGTTCGGTTTCTGCGACTGACCGGCCTGCCTGCCTGAGGATGCACGCTTCATGGTCGTGGGCGCTGTGCCCATCGGCCAGGGCGCCTCGCGCCCGTTGTCTCACGAAACAGGGGGAACACATGGTGGTCGGCATCGAATCAATGGCGTTGCACGAGCCTTCGGGCGCGTCACATGGCGGGGGGTTGGGGGCCGAGTGCCCTAGCCGCACGCCCGATCCTGCGTGGGTCTTGGCGCTCGAGTGGGCCAACCGGCAGTTCGATCCGGTGGCGATCACCAGGCACATGCAGGCCAAGCGCAGCGCTCGCGAGCAGGCGATCGACGAGCTCGTGGCCCTGGGCACGCATGGTGATCGCATGGTGTGCACCATCCTGCACGATGCTGAGCATGCACCATGGACCACGAACCTTGCGCAAGCGCTCTCGCTCGGCGTGGATCTTGCGCCGCATGATCCAGGGTGCCCCAACGGTCGCATGCGCCGCACGGCACTCGTGATCGCTGCGCTGGCGTGGCACGACATCTACTTCAGCTCGACCGATCACCTCGATGACGAAGCATTCCATGAGTTGCTGTTTGCGGCGGTGCTGCAGGATCCGGTGCGTGACCTGCCGGGTGGTGCGCTCGTGCACGAGTGGGTCGATCTGGCCACGGCTGGGGGAGAGGGACTTCGTGAGCGATGGCTCTCGTGGTACGCCAGCGACGGCGAGCGCACCGATGCAGCCGCCGATGGCGAACCCGTGCCACCACGCCGCCGGCGCGAACCGTCGCGCGATGCAGCGCTGCCGCGGCCGAGCAAACCATGATGAGGCGCCGATGCAATGGGTCAGTCCGGAAAATCTGAACCTTGGCTTGTGTCGCCTCGTCATGGAACCGATGGTGTTGGTGGGGGAGTTTGAGGGACTCCGGTCGGCCTCTGCAACGATGTGCCGCAGGACATAAGGTCGATCACGGGAACAGCCGCTTCGAGGGGAAGCGGCTGCTTCCCATTTTTGCACTCTTACACTGCCGCCATGACCAACGGTTCACCCGCATCGATGACGCCTCGTGCGCCTGTGCTCGTCGGTGATGGCTGGCGTGAGTCCGAATCGACACGGTCCTTTATGGCCGTCAGCCCGATCGATGATCAGATCCTGACCACGCTCTACCCCATCAGCACGGCAAACGAGCTTTCGGCCATGGCTGGTGCCGCGACCGCGGCACAGCCGCACATGGCGCGCTTGGCCCTGCAGGAGCCAGTTCGACTGGGCGCATTCCTTCGACGAATCGCCGTCGAGCTGCAAGGCGCCAAGGGGGCCATCGTCGAAGCGGCGTATCGTGAAACGGCGCTGCCCGCGGAGCCTCGCTTGGGCACTGTCGAGTTCGGGCGCACGCTTCTGCAGCTCGAGCAGGCTGCGGCATGCTGCGATGCCGAGCAGGTCGCGATCGATCGCGCTCAGGCAGGCGATTT
>VGXJ01000146.1 GCA_016873375.1 Phycisphaerae bacterium | reverse complement strand
CGAGCAGCGCCGTGCCTACATCGAAAAGCACGCCCTCGAGGTCAAGAACCTCGACGTCTAGGTCGGCTCGCATGGCGGGGGCGATCGCTGGCGCGGCACATGCAGTGCGTTGGGCGAACGGCGGCGCGGAACATGCGGTGCATCGCCCGCGCGACCTCGACCGTTCCCGCGTCTTGGGGTGCACACCTCACGCTTCTTAGCTCCTTGACCGTTGCTCAGCCCTGCATCCGGCGTCGTGTTGTCCCATGTTCTCGGTGGCGCTGTGTGCAGCCGGTGACGGCCGTGCGATCCTTGCAGCCGCCCCCAACAGCAGTTCGACGGTCAACGGCTTCGCGCTCGTGATTGGGTACACCGACCGCTCCTACCGCATCTCTCCCGCGGATGCACCGCGGCCGAGCGCGATCGTGATCGCTCCACCGGGCGCAACTGATCTCAACGGCAACCTCATCCCTGATGCATGCGAGGGACTGTTCGGCGATGTCGATCGCGACGGCGATGGTGCCGACCTCGGCATCATGCTTGCTGCGTGAGGTGACTGCGCCGGTTGGGCCGCAGATCTCAACGACGATGGCACGGTCGATGGCGCCGACCTGGGCATGCTGCTGTCGTCCTTCGGGGCGTGAGGCTCAACCCGCCTCAGCGAACCCGCGGGCGCGCAGCTCGCAGGCATCGCAGCGACCGCAGGGCACGCCGTCGGCCGAGGGGTCGTAGCACGAGATCGTGAGCGACAGGTCCACGCCAAGCTTGCGGCCGAGCCGCACGATCTGCGCCTTGCTCAACTCCTGCAGTGGCGTGTGCAGCCGGATGTGCCCCGACTCCACGCCCGCACGCGTGGCCAGGTTCGCCACGCGCTCGAACGCCGCGATGAACTCGGGCCTGCAGTCGGGATACCCCGAGTAGTCGATGGCATTCACGCCGATGCCAAGGTCGAATGCACCGCGGACCTCGGCGAAGGCGAGCGCGAACGCCAGGAAGATCGTGTTGCGCGCCGGCACATAGGTGACCGGGATCGAGCTGGCCATCTGCGCTGGCGAGCGATCCTTCGGCACGGCAATGTCCGCCGTCAGCGCACTGCCGCCGAATGCCCGCAGATCGATGCGCTGCACGACGTGCTCCACCACGCCGACCTGCTGGGCCACACGCGCTGCTGCCTTCAGCTCAACGCTGTGCCGCTGCCCGTAGTCGAAGCTCAGTGCATGCACGGCGAAGCCCTCGTGCCGGAGCCATGCCGCCGTGACGGCACTGTCGAGCCCGCCGGAGAGCAGGACCACCGCATGGCGGGGTGCTCCACCTCCATGGTGTTGCTCGGCCGAGGGCGTCATGCCGGGCTCGGCACCGTCTCGAGCACATGCTGCACGATGCGGCGTGCCGCCTGCGCGTCGCCGAACTCCATCGAGCCGCGCGGCATGATGCGATGCACGAACACCGCCGCGGCGTTGCCGACGATGTCCTCGGGCGTAACGAAGTCGCGGCCGTCCATGTAGGCCGTGGCACGCGCGACTTGCGCGAGCGCGAGCGCACCGCGCGGGCTCACGCCCAGCTGCAGTTCCTCGTGCTCGCGCGTGGCCGATGCGAGCGCGATGATGTAGTCAACGAGTGGCTGCGCCAGCCTGATGCGGTCGACCGCATCCTGCATCGCGAGCACGCCGGCCGCATCCATGACCGGCTCGATCGACGGCAGGGCCGTGCGCCCGGGTTGCTGCAGGATCACGCGGCTCTCGTCGTCGGGGCTCGGATAGCCGAGGGTGACGCGCATCAGGAAGCGATCAAGCTGGTTCTCAGGCAGCGTGTAGGTGCCCTCGAATTCATAGGGATTCTGCGTCGCCACCACCATGAAGGGCTGCGGCAAGCGGTGCGTGATCCCCTCGACCGTGACCGAGCCCTCGCCCATCGCCTCGAGCAGCGCGCTCTGCGTGCGCGGCGTGGCGCGATTGACCTCGTCGGCGAGCACGATGTTGGCGAAGACCGGGCCCGGACGAAACTCGAACTGCCCCCGGTCGCGCAGGAAGACGCTCGCGCCGGTGACGTCGCTCGGCAAGAGGTCGGGCGTGCACTGGACGCGGCCGAACGAACACTGCAGGCTGCGCGCGAGCGCACTGGCGAGCGTGGTCTTGCCGACGCCCGGGACATCCTCGATCAGGGCATGCCCGCGTGCGAGCAAGCAGGTCACCAAGCGATCCACGGCTTGGCGATTGCCCAGATAGGCCGTACCGATCGTGTCGCGCAGCTTCTGCACGGGGTCCATGCTTTGCCGAGTATAGGTGCGCTAGGCTTGTTCCATGTCCGTGCGCATCGGGATCCATCTGCCCTGCCGATCATGCCGTCATGACCTGAAGGGAGTCGCCGCGTGGGATCGATGCCCCGAGTGCGGCACGCCGATCATGACCACGCTGGTCGAGTGCACGGATGTGGGGGTGCGAGGCTTGCTGCGCCTGCGGCATCCATGGTCGGTGGCGATCGGACTTGCACTCTGCTGCGTTGCGCTCGCGCTCTGGTGGACCTGCCTCAGCGGTCCCGCGGGCGCCGCGCGCGCCCTCACCTTTGTCGCCGAGGGCGCACCACAAACACCGCGCATGGCCACGCTCGCGGCCTCGATCATGGGTCTCGTGGGCCTGCTCACGGCATGCATCGGTGCACGGCTCATGTCCGCCCGGCGCGATGATGTGCTCGCGCGCGAATACGGCGCCATCGTGCCCCGTGCGCTGTGGTGCCTCCCCGTCTGGCTGGCGATCGATGTCCTGCGCATTGCCGGCGAACTGTCGATCTTCTCGCCACCCCTGGTCGGCCGCGGGTGGTCCATCGCGTGCCTCGCCGCTGAGGCGGGCCTGGCATGCATGGTCGCGCTGGGCTTGCGCCGCGCCTTCTCCGTGCTGGGTCGGCGCAGCCGGACCTACCGCGAAGCGCACTTGGCTCGCCAGGACCTTGACCTTCTTGGCTTGGCGGGCCTGGTGCTTCTGGCCTTGGCCACCGCCGAGGCGGTCTTCGTTCACCGACAGCTCTTCGACTGGGTGGACATGGTGCGGGTGATGATGCTGGTGGTCGGCGGACTGCTGACCTTGGGCATGCTGTACCTAGCCGCCAATTCGATTTGGGTGGCCCGCAGCTTGATGGCGATTCAGTTGCCTCTGTACGAAGTCCTGACTGACGATCCGCGGTCCAAGTGACCGCTGCCGACTTGGCAGCGGGACCGCGGCGAGGGATCTTTGTTCAAGGCGGACAATAATAACGGCTCTGAGAAGCCGATTCAGTCGGCTTGGTGGCATGAGCCGGTCTGAATTCGTGCCAATTGGCACGCAGATTGCTCGACGGCGTGGACGCGGGGCATCCCGCGCACAGACCACCCAACTGGAGACTTTGCATCATGGCAGCGAAAGAACTGACCTTTGACGTCGACGCCCGCAAGAGCCTTCTCGCCGGCGTCGAGAAACTCGCCTCGGCCGTCAAGAGCACCCTTGGCCCCCGCGGCCGCAACGCGGTCCTCGACAAGAGCTGGGGCGGACCCACCGTCACCAAGGATGGCGTGAGCGTGGCCGAGGAAATCGAGCTCCGCTGCAAGGTCGAGAACATGGGCGCCAAGCTCGTGAAGGAAGCCGCCAGCAAGACCAGTGACGATGCGGGCGACGGCACCACCACCGCCACCGTCCTGGCCGAGGCACTCTTCCGCAGCGGGCTGCGCTACGTGGCCTCCGGGGCCGATGCCAACTCCGTCGCACGCGGCATGCGCAAGGCCGTCGCCAGCGTCACGGAGACGATCCGCGACATGGCCAAGCCGGTCAGCTCGATCAAGGGCGGCATCGCAGCGGTCGCCGCCATCAGCGCAAACAACGATGAAGAGGTCGGCACCATCATGGCCGATGCCTTCGAGAAGGTCGGCAAGGATGGCGTGATCACCGTCGAGGAAGGCAAGGGACTGGAAACCTATGTCGATGTCGTCGAAGGCATGCAGTTCGACCGCGGCTACCTGAGCCCGAACTTCGTCACCAACGTCGAGAAGATGACCGCCACGCTCGACAAGGCCCTCGTGCTGGTCTACGAGGACAAGATCGACTCGATCACCAAGCTCGTTCCGTTCCTCGAGAAGGTCGTCTCCGCCAAGCGACCCCTGCTCATCATCGCTGAAGATGTCACCGGCGAAGCCCTCAGCGCCCTGGTGATCAACAAGATGCGTGGTGTCCTGAATGTCTGCGCCGTCAAGGCCCCCGGCTATGGCGATCGCCGCAAGGCCATGCTCGAGGACATCGCGATCCTCACCGGTGGCACCGCCATCATGAAGGACCTCGGCATCGAGCTCGACAAGATCGAGATCAAGCAGCTCGGCCAAGCCAAGAAGCTCGAGATCACCAGCGAGAACACGACCATCGTCGAAGGTGCGGGCAGCACCAAGGCGATCGAAGGCCGCTGCACGCAGATCCGCGCCGAGATCGAGCGCACCGACAGCGACTACGACCGCGAGAAGCTCCAGGAGCGCCTGGCCAAGCTCGCCGGCGGCGTTGCGCAGATCAAGGTCGGTGCGCACAGCGAGACCGAGCTCAAGGAGAAGAAGGGCCGCATCGAGGATGCGCTCCACGCCACCCGCGCTGCGGTGGCCGAGGGCGTCGTGGCCGGCGGTGGCACGAGCTTCGTGCGTGCCGTCCCCACCCTGAAGAAGCTGCGTGACTCGCTCGAAGGCGACGAGGCATTCGGCGTCGACGCGGTGCGCGAAGCGCTCGTGGTGCCGCTGCGCACCATCGCCGACAACGCTGGCGAGAAGGGCTCGGTCGTCGTCGCCAAGGTCACCGAGATGAAGGGCACCGAGGGCTTCAACGCCCTGACCCGCACCTACGGCTGCCTGCTCAAGGACGGCGTGCTCACGCCGGCCAAGGTCGATCGCACCGCGCTGCAGAACGCAGCGAGCGTCGCCAGCCTGCTCCTGGTCACCGACTGCATCATCGTCGAGGCCCCCAAGCCCAAGGACGAGGGCGGCGGCCACGACCACGGCCATGACCACGACCACGGCGGCGGCATGGGCTTCTGAGCCCGGGCACCGTCATCATCCATCACCAGAACACCTCACGACACCACCGCAAGGAGCACACCATCATGTCCATCGTCCGTCCGCTCGAAGATCGACTCGTCGTCAAGCCCCTCGATGCCGAAACCAAGACCGCCAGCGGCCTCTTCCTTCCTGAAAGCGCCAAGGAGCGCCCCATGCAGGGCAAGGTCGTCTCGATCGGC
>VGXJ01000145.1 GCA_016873375.1 Phycisphaerae bacterium | reverse complement strand
CCGGCACGCCGGGACTTCGGATCTCGTACTGTGGGCTCCATGGCATCGCCATCCCACCCGAGCGACCAGACCCTCGCCGCCATCCTCCCACGGCTCGGCCGATTGTCGATCGAACTGCCCTCATGGGGCTTCGCGGATACCGGGACCAGGTTCGGCAAGTTCCTGCAGGACGCGGCGGCCCTGAGCCTCGACGACAAGCTCGATGACGCGGCCGAAGTCCATCGCGTCACCGGCTGCTGTCCGCAGGTCGCCGTCCATGTGCTGTGGGATGTGCCCGAAGGCGGCGCATCCGCACTCGCGAACGCCGCGGCACAGCGCGGTCTGCGCATCGGCTCCATCAATCCGAATGTCTTCCAGGACCAGTGCTACAAGCATGGCTCGGTCTCGAACGAGGACCCGTCGATCCGGCGCCGTGCGATCAACCACCTGCTGGAGTCGGTGCGACTGGGTCAGGCGGTCGGCTCGCGCACCCTCGCACTCTGGTTCGCGGACGGGACCAACTATCCGGGACAGGGCAGCATGATCCGCCGCAAGCGCTGGTTCACCGAGGCCCTTGCCGAAGTGCACGCCGCGATGCCTGTCGGCATGACGATGCTCGTGGAGTACAAGCCGTTCGAACCCGCCTTCTACCACACCGACATTGCCGACTGGGGCATGGCGTGCGCGCTCGCGCGCCGGGCAGGACCGCAGGCCAAGGTCCTGGTCGACACCGGCCATCACCTGCCCGGGCAGAACATCGAGCACATCGTGGCGTTCCTCGCCGACGAGGGCATGCTCGGAGGCTTCCACTTCAACGACCGCCACTACGCCGATGATGACCTGACCACCGGTTCCATCGACCCCTACCGGGTCTTCAGGATCTTCGTCGCGATCGCGGAGGCCGAGCGTGCGCTCGGGCACGACCTGCCGATCGACTACATGATCGACCAGTCGCACAACCTCAAGCCCAAGATCGAGGCGATGGTGCAGACCGTGACGACGGTGCAGGAACTCTTCGCGAAGGCCCTGCTCGTCGACCTCGACGCACTCGATGGAGCGCGGCAGCGACGGGACATCGTGGCGGCCGAGGAGTGCCTGAAGCACGCCTTCGCAACCGATGTGCGTGCAGCGCTCGCAGCGTGGCGCGAGTCGCGTGGCTTGCCGGCCGATCCACTCGCTGCGCACCGATCGTCTGGATATGAGTCCCGCGCAGCGGCCGCTCGACTGCCGCGCAAGCGCGCGTCCGGTGGTTCGTACGCATGAGCACCCGTCGTCACATCGCGATCGATCTCGGCGCATCGGGAGGGCGCGTGATCGAGGTGCGCATCGGTGCTGGCGAACTGCGGACGAGTGAGCTCCACCGGTTCGCCAACGCGCCAGTGACCGCACCGCATGCCGACACAACGCTGCTCCACTGGCCGATCGAGCAAATCTGGGCCGGGATCCTGGACGGCCTGCGTACGGCGGCCCGGGGCGGCCGCGTCGATTCGATCGGCATCGACTCCTGGGCAGTCGACTACGCGCTCATCGATGGGCACGGCGAGTTGGTGCGCCCGATCGCCGCGTACCGTGATCCCCGCACGCGGGAACCCTTCGCCCGGCTTCGTGCATCGCTTGGGGATGACGAGATCTATCGACGGACCGGCATCGCCTTCCAGCCCTTCAACACGATCTACCAGCTCGCCGCCGATGCGGTCGACCCGACTCGACCGCTGGATCGAGCGGATCGGATGTTGCTGCTGCCGGACTACATCGCCAACCGACTCTGCGGTGCGGTGATTGCTGAGCGGACCAATGCGAGCACCACGCAGCTGCTCGATGCGCGCACCCGCTGCTGGTGCCCTCGCCTTGCGGCCGCTGCGGGCGCACCGATGCACCTCTTTCCCGACCTCATCGATGCAGACTCCGCAGAACCGCTCGGTGGGCTGCTCGCGGACATCGCCAAGGCGACCGGACTCGCTGTCGGCACGCCCATCCTCGCAGTCAACAGCCATGACACGGCCTCGGCGGTGCTGGCTGCTCCCATCGATCCAGCGCGCGATCTCTACATCTCGAGCGGTACCTGGTCGCTCGTCGGCGCCGAACTGCGCGCTGCCGTGACCAGCGATGAAGCGCGCACGGCGAACCTGACCAACGAGCTGGGTGCATTCGGCTCGGTCCGGTTCCTCCGTAATGTGGCCGGACTCTGGCTCGTGCAGCAGTTGGAGGCCGGGTTCGCCCGCGCCGGGCGGGCGCGCTCGTGGACCGAACTCGTAGCCCTCGCACAAGCGGCCGAGCCGCTGCGCAGCCTCGTCGACCCGGATGAGCCCCGGCTCTTCGAGCCCGGTGACATGGCGGAGCGGCTGCGCGAGGCATGCTCTGCCCAAGGTGAGCCGCCGCCGGACTCGGACGGCGCTCTCGTGCGCTGCGCACTCGACAGCATCGCTCTTGCCACCGCCCGCGCCGTCGAAGCGATCACACGCGCTGGCGGGCTCTCGCCAAGCCGTATCGTGATCGTCGGTGGCGGCTCGGCGAACGGATTCCTGAACCAACTCGTCGCCGATGCAACCGGTCTGCCCGTCACCACCGGCCCAGTGGAGTGCACGGCCATCGGCAACGCCCTGACGCAGCATGCGGCGCTCGAGGGGATCGACTCGGCTGCACCCCTTCGGACCATCGTCCGGACCGCCTCGGGCGGCGATGCGCCGGATCGACAACCAGAACCAGCGATGCACGCTCGGATGCAGGAGGCCGCGGCGCGGCTACTGTGGTGCCGCTCCTAACCGAAAGTACAGACCACCATGACCGTTGCTCCCTCGCGCTTCGTGAACCGGACCTGGAACGACACCGACTCGGCGCGGCTCGACCCCGTCGATCTGCTGGTCTATCGATCGAACCGCCTCGGCGACGACCAGCGGGTCACCAACACAGGCGGCGGCAACACCTCGAGCAAGGTGATCGAAACCGATCCGCTCACTGGTGCCCGTGAGCGTGTTCTCTGGGTGAAGGGATCCGGCGGCGACCTGCGCACCGCAGGGCGAGAGTTCTTCTCCTCGCTCTCGCTCGACAAGCTGGAGCAGCTCAAGTCCGTCTACGCCGCGCGAACGCCGCGTGGAATCAAGACCCAGGCCGAGGACGACATGGTCGACCTCTACCGGCACTGCACCTGGAACCTCAATCCGCGTGCCACCTCAATCGATACCCCGCTGCATGCCTTCGTGCCCCACGCCCATGTGGACCACACCCATCCCAACGCGCTCATCGCCATCGCCGCCTGCACGCGAGGCAAGGAGGCGATGCGCGAGGTCTTCGGCAGCGAACTCGAATGGCTTCCGTGGATGAGGCCGGGGTTCGAGCTGGGGCTCGCGCTCGAACGGCTCTGCGCCGACCATCCCAGCGCGGTCGGCGCGATCATGGGCCAGCACGGCCTCATCAACTGGGCCGATGACCCGCGGGAGTGCTACGACCTCACGCTCTCCCTGATCGCCCGCGCGGCGGAGTATCTGGCGGCCCACGACAGGGGAACGAAGACCTTCGGCGGATGCAAGGTCGCCACAGCCTCCGACGATGCGCGTCGTTCCCTGCTGGTGCGGTTCCTCCCCTTCCTCCGTGGCAAGGTCTCCACGCGCCGGCGCATGATCGGCACCGTCCACCATGACGCAGCCACGCTTGAGTTCGTCTCGAGCGCCGATGCAGCGCGCCTGGCCGAGCTCGGAACCTCGTGCCCGGATCACTTCCTGCGCACCAAGATCAAGCCGCTCTTCCTCGACTTCGACCCCAACACGGGATCCTTCGACGAACTCTGCGCCAAGACGGAGGCCGGCCTTGCGCAGTATGTGAAGGACTATGCGGCGTATTACGACGCCTGCCGCCATCCCGACAGCCCGGCCATGCGGGCACCCGAACCAACCGTGATCCTGGTGCCCGGGATCGGCATGATCGCTTGGGGGTCGTCGAAGTCCGAGAGCCGAACCACGGCCGAGTTCTACCGATGTGCGATCGAAGTGATGCGGGGTGCCGAGTCGATCGGCGGGTACGGCGCGCTGCCTCGGCAGGAAGCATTCGACATCGAGTACTGGCGACTTGAGGAGGCCAAGCTGCAGCGGATGCCCAAGCCCAAGCCGCTGGCCGGGCATGTGAGCGTGATCGTGGGTGCCGGCAGCGGCATCGGCCGGACGACCGCGTCGATGCTTGCCGCCGACGATGCCTGCGTGGCCTGCGTCGACCTCGATGCAACCGCTGCCGGAGAGACGGCGCGTGGTCTTGAGCGATCGGTCGGCAAGGGCATTGGCGTCGCCGGCAGCGGGATCTCGGCATGCGGACCGTCGATCGCGCTCTCCTGCGACGCGACCGACCGCACCGCCGTGCGTCGCATGCTCGACGATGTCACGCTGGCCTACGGCGGCATCGATGAACTGGTGGTGACCGCCGGACTCTTCCCGACGCCCGGGCCGGATGGCCGCACCAGCGATGGGGACTTCATGCGAGCGATGCAGGTCAATGTGCTTGCACCGGCGGTGCTCATCGAGGAAGCAGCCGCGACGATGGCCCCGCAGCGACTCGTCTGCAGTGCTGTGGTCACGACGAGCGTCAATGCCGTCGTCGCCAAGAAGGGATCCAGTGCCTATGACGCATCCAAGGCGGCGGCAAACCATCTCGTGCGTTCGCTTGCCGTGACCTTTGCGCCGTTCCTGCGCGTGAATGCCGTGGCGCCGGCGACGGTGATCGAGGGCAGCACGATGTTCCCGCGGGCCCGAGTGATCGCCAGCCTGCGGAAGTACTCGATCCCCTTCGAGGAATCGATGACTGATGCCCAGCTCGTCGAACGCCTTGGTCGCTTCTATGCCGAGCGCACGCTGCTGAAGGTGGTGATCTCGCCGCAGGACCAAGCGGCTGCCATCCGCTTCTTGGCAGGACCGGAGAGCTCACGCACGACAGGACAGGTGCTCCATGTCGACGGTGGTCTCGCCGATGCCTTCGTGAGGTGATCCCATGCAACGCATCTGCTTCTTGCTCAAGGTCCGTACCGAGCGATTGGCCGAGTACCGCGAGCGCCACAAGGCCGTCTGGCCGGAACTGCTGGCTGCGCTCTCCAGGCACGGCTGGACGAACTACTCGCTCTTCCTGCGCGATGATGGACTGCTGGTCGGCTACTGCGAGACACCGGACTTCGCTGCCGCCGTCGCCGGCATGCAATCGGAAGAGGTGAATGCCCGGTGGCAGCGCGAGATGGCACCATTCTTCGAATCGCTCGGCACCGGTGCAGCCGACACCTCCATGCAAGCGCTCGACGAGGTCTTTCACCTCGC